>JAKPIR010000390.1 GCA_029549705.1 Pseudomonadota bacterium
GAACATATTCAATTGCCCGGTGGTTTTTTAGTGGGCAGCCATGCGGAACAACTCCTTAAACTGGATTTGGAATTTCATGACTTAACATCACTGGCTGACTTAGTGATTAGTTACAAAAGCGGCGCACCGATTCGGCTGAAAGATGTGGCCGAAATTGAAGATGGCCTGACGGATAGCCGTCAAGTGGCACACTTTAATGGCAAACCTACTATTGGTTTGGGTATTGTCAAAATTTCTAACGCCAATACGGTGGCGATTATTGATGCCGTCAACAAAAAGTTAAATGAAGATATTCGCCCCAATCTGCCACCCGGGCTAACGCTGGATATTTCAACCAATGATGCTGATTTTATTCACGAAATGGTGCAAACGCTACAAGACCATTTAGTAGAAGGCACGCTGTTTGCAGCGCTGATCGTGCTGATTTTTATGCGCTCGTTCAGTTCCACCCTCATGATTTGCCTTGAAATTCCCGTCTCTCTTTTTGGCGCAATTGCGGTCATGTATTTTGCTGGCTACACTTTTAACAGCATGACCTTGCTCGCCCTGCTACTACTCATTGGCATTGTGGTGGATGATGCCATTGTGGTGCGTGAAAGTATATTGCGACATATGTCTGGCGCAATCGGCACAACCCTCCCGCTGGCAGATCAAAATAATCCGCAAGCGATTCGCCGCTTTCGTACGCAGGCCACCATTAACGGCAGCCGTGAAGTGGTGTTTGCGGTGCTTGCTTCAACCGCCGCGCTGGTGTGTATTTTTGCCCCTGTGATTTTTATGGAAGGCATGATGGGTAAGTTTTTTAAATCTTTTGCCGTGGTCGTCACTTTTGGCGTGTTGGTGTCGCTTCTTGTTTCCCTTACATTAACACCCATGCTATGCGCGCACTACCTGAAAGTACAACCAAAACAAAATAAAATCTATTTAAACTTGAGGCGGTTTTTTAATCGCATGGATTCGGCTTATCACAAGCTTTTAATCGTGGTACTGAACCATCGCTGGCTGGTGCTTGTTGTGACACTGCTGGTGGTGCTATCGAGCGGCTACTTTTTGAAGAATCTGGATAAAGATTTTGTGCCTGAAATGGATGAAGGCCGTTTCATGGTCAATATTAAAACGCCGCTGGGTTCTAACCTCAATTACACGGAATCACGTCTGAAGCTGATTGAAGACGCGTTAGCACCACACCGCGACCAAATTGCCAGTTACTTTGCAGCCATTGGCATGGGCAGCCAAGGCCAAGTCAATCAGGGCATGATGTTTGTCACACTCAAGCCCAAAGACATGCGCACCATGAAGCAGCAGGATATTATTAAATCGTTGCGCAAAAAATTTGATGCGATTCCTGGCGTGCGAGCCTCACCCAGCGCAATTTCCATAGTGCGCGGGCAACGCTCAGAAAAGCTGCAATTCAATCTTACTGGCCCGAATCTTCAGCAAGTCGGTGCACTGTCACTGGCCATGCAAGAAAAACTCAATCAAATTCCTGGCATGGGTAAAGTAGACTTAGACATGCAGCTCGATTTACCGCAGTATGTGATGCATGTAGATCGCGTACGCGCAGCGAGTTTGGGCATTACCTCCAGTGATATTGCGAATGCGATTACGGTATTTACCGGCGGATTGGACATTGCCGAATATAACGATGCGGTCAGTGATGGGCAACGCTATAAAATCCGACTCAAAGCCAAAGATAGTGATTTCAGCCAAATTGCTGATGTGAACAAAATTTATCTGCGCACAAAAAGTGGCGAACTTACACGGCTCGATTCCGTGGTGACGTTTAAACAAGAATTGGGTGCGGCAGTCATTGGCCGATACGATTTGCAATACGCCGCTAACTTATACAGCAACCCGAGCATGCCGCTTGGAGAAGCGACGCAAAAAATTGAAGAGGTAGCCCAAAGCTTGCTACCTGCAGGTTACAGCATTGGCCTCACGGGCCAAGCTTTAGAAATGCAAAAAACTGTTAAAAATACGGCATTTATTTTCATTCTGGCATTTGTGCTGCTCTATATGGTGCTAGCCAGCCAGTTCAACTCGTTTATACAGCCGATGATTGTGATGCTCGCACAACCGTTGGCCATTATTGGCGGCTTATTTGCACTTTGGCTTACCAATCATTCGCTAAATATTTATTCAATGATTGGCCTCGTGCTGTTAATTGGCTTGGTCGCCAAAAATTCGATTCTGCTGGTTGATTTAACCAATCAGCTACGTGAAAAAGGCACGGGCATCAATGAAGCGCTTTTGGAGGCTTGTCCGGTGCGCTTGCGGCCGGTCATCATGACTTCACTCACGTTAATTCTAGCGTTATTTCCTGCCGCTCTGGGATTAGGTGCAGGTGCAGAAACCAATGGCCCGCTCGCCATTGCCGTGATTGGCGGCATGATTTCATCAACATTACTCACGCTGGTGGTAGTGCCTGCCGCATATTCATTAGTCATGCATGGCATCGGGCATCTGGGAGCAAGGTCAAATCGTCCCGTTACATTTAAGGCCGAATAAACATCCATTTTTTGTGTTTATCCACCATAAAAAACACGCTTCAAATCTCTCGAGAAAATTTTATTGCCCTGCAAGCCTTGTAAATAAAGGCTCCCAGGGCACATAAAAAGTTTACGTGCCAAAATGGCACAAAAAAACAGGATTTTTTCGCAAAACAAGACTCTGTTCAACAACTAAAATTCAGCCCAAAATTCCCCCAATTTTGGAATATTTAATTCCAATGTTATTATTCTGCGAGCAGTTTGCAGTCAATACCGCGGATGGCCTCATCCATCACTCAACAATTTTAAAAATAACTGGCCTAGGTTATCTAAGGGATTAAACATGTCAAACAATAAGACACCCATCGTGTTTAAAGGTAGAACCAGCGACTATTTCGGCATTTGGATTGTTAACCTTTTACTCTCCATTTTTACGCTCGGTATTTATTCGGCTTGGGCAAAAGTACGCCGCAAAAAATATTTTTACAACAACACACTGATTGATGGCGTTGGCTTTGATTACCATGCCAATCCGATTGCTATTTTAAAAGGCCGCATTATTGCCTTTATTTTATTTGTGCTCTACCAAGTGCTGGCGGCATTTAGCCCAATCGCTGCTGGGGTGCTGTTTGTCTTATTCTTAATCGCATTGCCTTGGATTGTGATTCGAGGCTTAATGTTTAACGCCCGCAATTCAAGCCACCGTGGCCTGCGCTTTGATTTTGATGGTAAATATGGTGAAGCTGCGTTGGTATTTATTGGCTATACATTATTATCGATTATCACCTTAGGCCTTGCCATTCCATTTGTGGCGCAACGGACGAATAAATTTATTGTAGACCACCATAAATTTGGCACGAGCCATTTTAAAATGGAAGCCTTAGTCAGAGATTTTTACAAAATTTATCTCATCATCTTTCTTATTCCGCTCATTGGTATTCTGGCAGCTGTGGCGATTCCAGCGTATCAACAATATGTAAACAAAGCAAAACAAGCGCAGGTACAACCGATTTCGCAAAATATTTATCAAGAAATCAATGCGGGTGGATTCGTTAAAGTAGCCAATACTGAAGCCGTTGAAATGGCCGCTGATTCTGCTGACGCGGAAGAAATAGCTTCGCAAGAAGCAATAGACGCGGCGGAAGCAGAAGGTTATGCGCAAGACGCCTCTGAAGAAGCGCTGCTGAAAGACTTAACCCCTGAAGAACGTGCCGAATACGACAAGTTAATGAAGGCGTTTGAAGATGAAGCGACAGCTGAAAATGCTGAAGACTATTCCGATGATGAGGCGACAACGCCTACGAAAAAAGACCCCGTCGAAGAGTACTTCACCAACCTCGCTACTACTTGGGGCGTCGCTGCAGCCATCATTATTGGCATTTTGGCCATGCTGCTTTACTTAGCTTTTATTTTCTCATTTATCGCATATTTTAAATCGCGCATCCAAAACTTAGTGCTGAATAACACGACGCTTGACCATATCAGCTTCTCGAGTACGCAACGCATGCGCGACTTACTCTGGCTGTATATTTCAAACGCGTTGGTGCTGATGTTCACCATGGGATTTGCCACGCCTTGGGCACAAATTCGGATGGCGCGCTACCGCCTAGAACACTTGGCCCTTGTGGGTGAGCCTGATTTAGATAAATTTGTCGGCGAGAAAAAAGAATCTGCGCGTGCATTGGGTGAAGAAGTCGCAGACTTTTTTGATGTTGACTTGTCGTTTGGTTAATCCCCCGTAAATGTATGCAATTTGAGGCAGATTATTTTGATGGCATCAGCCCCCGCGCCAAGCGGGTGCTGGTGACCGTGCATGATGGACATGCGCTTATCATCGCGCCGGTCCAATCTGCTGATATCGCTATCAATACCGTTGAAGCAAATCTGCAATATGCAATTAAAGACTGCACCGTTCAGGCGCGCTTAGGCCAAGGTCGGCGGCTGATTGACTTGCCCGATGACACACGCCTTGAAACCGATTATCAGGACTTGGAAAATTGCCTCCCAAAAAAGCCAAGCAACACTTTTTGGAAAGCATTACATTACGCTGAATCGCACTTAGGTTTAGTGGCCCTCTCGGTGGTATTCATTGTTTTTGCGGGTTATGCACTCTTAAAATATGGCGTGCCTGTGGCCGCAAAATATGCCGCCATGGCAACACCGCCAGCGATTGAAAAAGATTTAGGCAAGCAAACGCTCAATACCTTAGACCATGAAAAACTTGGCTATTTTGAGACCTCAAAACTGCCAAAAGCAAGGCAGGATGAAATCAAAGCCGCCCTCAATGTGCTGTGCAAAAAAACGCAAAACTGCCCAGAATACGATTTGCAATTTAGAAAAAGCCCAACCATCGGCGCCAATGCCTTTGCCCTGCCTGGCGGCTATTTGGTGATGACCGATGAACTGGTGGGACTTGCCAAAAATAACGATGAGATTACCGCTGTATTAGCCCACGAACTCGGTCACGTTAAGGGCCGCCATGCACTGCGCCAAACCTTACAAGGCACCGTGTCGGGCATTATTATTATCGCCATCACGGGCGATGCAAGTAGCGTGGCGGCAGGCCTGCCAGCGCTGATGATGAATATGAGTTATTCAAGAGAATTAGAAACTGAAGCTGACAACTACTCATTACAAGCACTTAAAACGGCGTGCATTCCAACCAAATCATTTGCAACTTTATTGCTTAGATTGGTGAGTAGTCACGGCGGCGGTGACGCAATCCCTGAAATGGTGTCTTCTCACCCCGATACCAAAGCACGTATCAAACCCTTTTTACAAGAGCAGCCAACCTGCATTTAAGGGTTAAGTCCTTGCACGTGCCGTGTTGACTCCCATTAAGTCACTTTAACCAGCTGTACTAATTTTAGCCCTGCCACTTTCGGCTGCCACATTTCTGCATTCACCGGAAAATCCTCAACAACACCTGTACGTTGATAGCCGCGCCTTTGATAAAAATCAATCAGTGCATGGCGTTGCGATATCACATGCATTACAAATCGGTTTGAATTAAAGTGTTGTTTAGCGTAGTCCTCAGCGTAAGTAAGTAGTTGCTTACCAATACCGCTATCTTGCAGATTGGGGCGCACTACAAACATGCCAACATGTACCATGTTGTGCTGATGCTCCAAGCAAACCGAGCCTACGATTGCTCTATCTTGTAGGCACAAAATGAAGATTGAATGGTGGTTTTTGATGATATCCGTGACTTGCTCGGTTGTCGTTCGCAAGCCGTCCAGCAGGTCTGCCTCAGTGGTCCAGCCTTGCCTGCTAACCTCACCGCGATAAGCCATATTGACGAGCGCTGAAATTTGCGCCGCATCTGCAAGCATCGCTAGTCGAAATGAGCGCGCTGACATTGTCTAAGCTATTGAGATTGATTCACTAATTTCTGCACCACAAGACTGCCCACCATATCGCCTTCTACATTCACCGTTGTGCGTAGCGTGTCGAGCAGTCGGTCAATGGGCAATAAAATCGCAATCGCCTCGGCCGGCAAGCCCACCGATTGCAGCACCATCACCATCGTCACCATACCTGCACTGGGAATGCCCGGTGCGCCCATCGCTGCAATCATGGCCGTCACAAAGACAATCAACTGCTGCACAAAACTGAGCTCAATGCCAACCAAGTTCGCAATAAATAGTGCGGCAACGGCCTCATAGAGTGCAGTGCCATCCATGTTAATAGTCGCCCCGAGTGGCAATACAAATCCAGCGATTTCAGGTTTTACATGCAAGTGTTGCGTGGCATTGCGCATGGTAATGGGCAATGTGGCCGCACTTGAACTAGTGGCAAATGCCGTGATAAGCGCCTCGCGTGCGCCGCGCCAAAACCACAAAGGCGTTTTTTTGGTAATAATGTACAGCACCAAGGGCAAGACAACCACGCCATGCACCAATAATGTGCCAATCACCACCGCAACAAACTTCGCCAATGTTGCAAGCATGGCAACATCTTGCGCTGCAACAAGCTTGATGAGCAACGCCATAATGCCCAAAGGCGCTAGCTGCATCACCCAGCCAACTATGCGCATGGTGATGTCTAACACCTCTTGCAGCACCTGCAAAGTGGTGGTGTAACGCTCACCGCCCATCACCAGCGCCACGCCTAGAATAAGCGCAAAGACAACTACCGCAATCACATTCCCTTGTGCCAGTGCGCTGAACGGATTAACAAACAAACCATGTAAAAACTGCGCAAAAAATTCAGGTAGCGGCAATTGCTTTGCCTCAAAATTTTGCATGGCATCTTGGAACATGGCGATATGCAAGCCACTGCCAGGCTTAAAAAAATTAGCCGAAAATAACGCGAGTGCGATGGCGAGCATCATCGTAAGCACAAAGTAAATCAGCGTGGTCTGCCAAACGCGTTGCATTTGCTGATGTTGCCGCAAGTTGGCAATGCCTACCGTAATTGAACAAAAAACCAGCGGAATCAAAATCATTTTCAGCAAATCAATAAAAAGCGTGCCGACCAAACCCGATAAATAAAGACCCGTTTTTACGCCCGCACTTTCAAGACCTAAGCGCTGAAAGGACAAGCCCAGCACAATTCCCAAGATGGCGCCTAACAATATTTGAATATTTAAACTTGGAAGCTTCATGCCGTGCACCTTTTAACGCGTTTTGAAGGGATAAAAAACTATTTTTAGTGGCAAATGAACATGCGAGAAAAATTTAATGCCCTGCAAGCCTTTATTTACAAGGCTTGCAGGGCATGTGAAAAGGTTACATTAAAAATCCGGCATTTTCTAATCATTTTCAATCTAATTTTTAGCTACTTTTTTACCTTTACTTTTTTTGCCGGCGCTTCTTCAGGCAACGATTGACTTTCTACTTTTGCAGGTAAATTCGTCGCCGCTTTTTCAAACACTGCGGCAAAAAAACCATCGGTATGATGCAAATGCGGCAGTAATTTTAAATAGTTACCTGTATCCAAATCAATTTGCTGACCACGCAAAATTTCAGCCGCGTTCAATAATTTAAAATCTGGATGTGTCGCTAAAAACTGCTCGGCGATATTTTCATTTTCATCGTTGAGTAAACTGCAGGTGGAATAAATCAAGCGCCCGCCCGCTTTTACCAGTTTGGCAGCGCGCGCTAAAATGGCCGCCTGCTTTTGCGTGAGTTCGGCTAGATCTTCTGGTGTTTGGCGCCACTTAAGGTCTGGATTGCGACGCAGTGTGCCTAGCCCGGTGCAAGGCGCATCCACCAATACCCGATCAAATTTACCGTTGAGTCGTTTGAGTTTTGGGTCGTTTTCACTGCTGATTCTTTGCGCCGTCAAATTGCTTAATCCTGAACGCTTCAGACGTTGGCCCAAGCTATGCAAACGCTTTTCAGAGACATCAAACGCATACAAGCGACCAGTATTGCGCATAATGGCGCCCATCGCCAAGGTTTTGCCTCCCGCACCCGCACAAAAATCAGCCACCATCATGCCGCGTTTGGGCGCAACTAAAAATGCCAGAATTTGACTGCCTTCGTCCTGCACTTCAATATGACCTTCGGTGAACAAAACATGGCGGCCAATATTCAAGCGTAGCGGCATACGTAGCCCGGTTGAAGAATACGGTGTTTTGGCAACATTTCCCTCGCCTGTGGCGGCTTCCGCAGCAAATTTAGCCATCACTTCATCGCGCGTGGCTTTTATCGTGTTCACCCGCAAATCAAGCGTGGCTGACTCATGCATGCTGCGCGCAACGGTGAGCGCTTCTAGCTCACCATATTGTGCAACGAGCTTATCCCACAGCCAGTCACGCACATCCGCTTGCACGGCCAATGGTAAATTTTCAGTCGATTTTGCTTTAATCGCGCGCGCCCACTCTAATTGTTGCTCGTTGAGCATGGGCTCAATTTTTTGAATGCTCATGCCCTGAATGCGCAACATCCAGGCCAGAATGAGTTTACGCGCATCATCTGGGTCATGTTCGTCATTTGCCGTGACGGTGCTTAAAAACCGCAGACGGCGCAATACGCCGTAAACGCTTTCTGCCACAAAGGCACGTTCTTTTGTACCTAAATCACGATTATTGCGAAAGAACTCACTGAGCTTTGCATCTGCCGGGCTATTAAATTCGAGGATGTTCGAAAGCATTACAGCCGCTTGCCGTATTAAATTGGGGGTCATGGGGTATCTCTATATTCTTGATTAGGTTTGCAGCTTTTTAATAGGCTGCTTATTCAGTTTTAAGGGCTTTAACCAGCAGCACATATACTTTGCCGTCTTTTTCTGTCTCACGTATTTTAACAGGTACGTACTGATAATCTAAGGCCAACCATAATTCAGTCGTTTTTTCTTTCTCAGGCGAGGATCTCAGCAAATGAACAGTGTTCATTTCACCCATTTTAGTTGAAATGACTTCTTCACCTTCAAAACTATAGTCATACAGACTTACTTTTTTGCCATTGGTGATATTTAACTGCATGCTTTGCAAAGGCGGCACAAACATAAACTGAAACATAAAGCTCAGTAAATCCTGTGTGCCATCCGCCAGTATTTTAGCTTGGCTACCTTTGGCACTGTGCAAATTGAGCTGGTGCGATTCCCAATCAAAATCTGCCGAAAATGTCTTATTTTGTTTGTTGCCAAACTGATATAAGTAATGCCTCGGCTTTAGGCCTGCCTGGCCAACATCGCCAGCACTCGTCTGCAATAAATCGGGAATGACTAGCGCGGCTAAGCCACGCGCCTTGATTAAGCTTTTAAGCTGATAAGTTTGATTACTGCTTGATCGTTCAAAGGCCATCCGTGCACCACCCACCGGGCTTTGATTTAACAATGGCTCGGGTTCTGTGTACACATCAAACTCTGCCTCAACCTTTTGATATGCGTTCAAATTGACTTCGATTGTATTTTCTTCACTCGGCGCGTCATTCGCGGTTTCGATTTGCTCTTGTTGAGCGGTTTGCACTGTTTCTTCAGGTGCGGCTAACTCAGGACTAACCTCCTCAGTTGTCACTAAACCAGCGGCTGGTTCGTTTTCAATCAGTGAATTCTCCACTACAGAATTTTCTTGGGGCTGCGCTTCAATGGGCGAGGGCGTAGGCTTAACCGCATTTTTTTCTTTAACAATTTTCGGTTTTATTTGCGGCTTTGGTATTTCAAGCTTTTCTGGTGTTAGCTGAGAAACAGCTTCTGGCGGTGGTGACGGTTGAGGTGCAAGCAAGGTTGCAGCAATCACATGCGGCTTTTCTGCGAGTGGGGGTAAATTGAAATAAAGCTGACCTATCAGAAAAAAATGCAGCAACAACGATAAACCAAGGGCAAATACAAACCGCCTAAAGCTTGCATCGCCTAATAACCCCGTCAATCGTATAATAAATGCATTATTCCACATGGAGTTTCGTTAAGGTTTGCTCTAACCTCGCACCATGCTCATCCACCATTAAAAAGCGCAAAAGCAGATAATGCTGGTCTGCCGCCAGCCAAAGTTCTTTGGTTTCCACTTGGTTTTTATCGGTATTTTTAGGTGCCAAATGCACGGCCTTGTAAGATTTACCTGCCACATTGAGCATGCTGGAGGCTTCATCATTGCGATATTCATAGGTATTGAGCTTCTTACCAGTGGTGAGCTTTACTATGACGTCTTTTGCCAACGGCTTGGGCAAGTACATAAACTGGTAAGCAAAACTGGCTAAATCTTGCGTACCTGCAGTCAAGGGTGCCTCGCGTGACTCGCCTTTTACTTGCATGCGCAAGGTGTTTTTTGGCCAATCAAAATCGGCAAATAATGCTTTTTTTGGATTTTTACCTTGGTGTAATTCAAAATGGATTGGTTTTAAACCAGTGCGCGTCACTTTGCCGGTACTGACCAACTTGCGTACCCCCAGTAAAGCATAAACGCCTATGCCTTTGGTTTCACTTTCCACTTTGTAGGTATTGCCCGTGACCACAAACGTTTCTCGTACATCAGCAAACGCCATGCCATCTTTGGTAACGCTATATTCCGCTTGTATGCGCTTGGGTAAGCCGGCAGCAAGTGATGTGCCTGAAAAAGAAAAAATCAAGCCGACCAATATCAATGCACGAATCATGTAAACCACTAGCAGTCCTTAAAATGTCGCGTTAAAAATTTAGACGCCAGCACTTAACGTATGAAATCCATGTTTCGGATACATCTACACCTTCATGTTAAACCACAACCGTAGGTGCTTCGCCTTCCGCCTGTGCGCGAATTTTACCAATTTCAAATACGGTTTCACCCGCGGTTTCTAATAGCGCCTTGGCTTGCGCCACGTGTGCTTTATCTAGCACAATCGCCATGCCAATACCGCAGTTAAAGGTTTTATAGAGTTCACTTGGCACAATATTGCCCTGTGCCTGCAGCCATTGGAATAGCGGCGGTAACTGCCAGCTTGTTGCGCTAATTTCTGCGGTTAAACTCGCTGGCAACACACGCGGAATGTTTTCAGTAATACCGCCACCTGTAATATGCGCCATGCCTTTTACCGGCAAAGCATCAATGAGCTTTAAAATTGATTTCACATAAATGCGCGTTGGTGCCATGACGACATCTTTGAACTTTCTGCCATGAAAATCTGACTCAAAGTCCACGCCTGACTTATCAATCAATTTACGAATCAATGAGTAGCCATTTGAATGCGCGCCGCTGGAAGCCAATCCCAGCACCACATCACCCGCCGCAATCGTTGTGCCATCAATAATATTGGCCTTATCAACGCAGCCTACTGCAAAACCTGCCAAATCGTATTCTCCCGCCGGATACATGCCTGGCATTTCAGCAGTTTCACCGCCCACCAACGCACAACCAGATTGCTCACAGCCTTCAGCAATACCTTTAATGACTTGCGCCGCGACGCCGACTTCTAACTTGCCACAAGCAAAGTAATCTAAGAAAAATAACGGCTCAGCCCCTTGCACCAGAATATCATTCACACTCATGGCGACTAAATCAATGCCGACGGTATCGTGCTTATTGAGCTCAAAAGCGAGTTTTAGCTTAGTACCTACGCCGTCAGTGCCCGATACCAAAATAGGCTCTTTGAATTTTTTTGGCATGGCAAACAGTGAACCAAAACCGCCAATGCCACCCAACACCTCAGGGCGCATCGTACGCTTTGCAAATGGTTTAATCTGTTCTACGAGCGCATCGCCCGCTTCTATATCTACGCCAGCATCACGGTAGCTAATAGAGGTGTTTTCTGAATTATTTGCGCTCAAGAGAGTTCTCGCTTTCTACAAAAGAGGTGTTCTATCGTTATAATGCCATTTTAACTGAAATGCTGGTTTAACCGAAATTTTAGCTAGCCAAATTTGTTAGCAAAAAAATGTGAGCAAAACATATGGAAAAGCGCAACCCGATAATCTGGTGGCTGGCAGGATTACTCATCTGTGGCCTGATTTATCTATTAAGCCCGATACTCACGCCATTCTTAATTGCAGCTATTTTGGCCTACATTGCCAATCCGCTCGTGAATAAAATCGATGCATTCCAATTTAAAAATATAAGCCCCAGCCGTACAGTCGCGAGCCTCTTGGTGATGGCATTGCTATTGGCCGTTATTTTGTTGATTTTATTGATTGTGGTGCCGTTGATTCAAAAAGAAGTCGTGCTGCTTTTGCAAAAGCTACCTGCCTATTTCAATACGGCTAAAAGTAGTTTAGAACCTTGGCTACAAAAAAACTTTGGCGTTGGCATTGACATAGATTTTGCACAAATTCAGCAAATTCTCACTGAGAACTGGCAAACCGCAGGTAACTTTGCTAAAAATATCGCGCAGACGTTAAGCACCAAGGGCTTAGTCTTTATTGGCTGGCTGGCTAATTTAGTGCTCATTCCGCTCGTACTGTTCTATTTATTGGTGGATTGGAATATTCTCGTCAATAAAGTTGGCCAATTGATTCCTAGAAAATACATTGCTAAAACGCAAGAAATTGCCCTTGAAATTGATGCGGTGTTGGCCGAATTCTTACGAGGTCAACTTTCCGTCATGCTACTCATGAGCTTGTTTTATTCTGCAGGATTATGGCTGGCAGGCCTTGAAGTGGCCGTGCCCATCGGTATTTTATCTGGCCTGCTTGGTTTTATCCCCTATTTGGGCTTTGGGCTTGGCTTGATTCTTGGCGTATTGTCTGCCCTACTGCAATTTGGCAACATCACCGATATTATTCCTGTGCTTGTTGTGTTTGGCTTGGGTCAAATCGTCGAGAGCATGGTGCTGACCCCCTATTTGGTGGGGGATCGCATCGGCCTGCACCCGCTGGTGGTGATTTTTGCCTTAATGGCCGGCGGTCAACTGTTTGGCTTTGCCGGTGTTTTACTGGCGCTACCTGTTTCAGCTGCGCTTG
>JAKPIR010000393.1 GCA_029549705.1 Pseudomonadota bacterium
AAGCGACAAAGCCTGCAAAATCTTGTAATGACACACGGCCAGCAATAATGTCACTCATGTGTACATCAAAGGTTGCAAATCCTGCGCGGTCAAACGCCACAGCCATTTCTACGTGGCCATTCACACCCTGCTCGCGCAAAATCGCCATTTTTGGGCGTGCGCCAGCGTTGATGTAAGGGCTAGTGCCCGTGTTGGTATAAGGTGCGGCAATATTTTCACTTGGGTCAAACGTCAGTTCGGCAAATAATCCGCGGTCTTGCTCATCTAAAATACGGTCATATTCTTGTTGTGCGCAGGCTGGGTTATCGCGTAATGCTTGCATGTGATACGTGGTTTCAGACCAGGCGCGGTGTAAATTGACACGCGTATCGCTAAAAATCACTTTACCATGCTGCACAATTTTAATGCTGTTGCCAGTTATCACGTCACCAATCACATGTGCTAAACCGTTAAATTGTGCGGCAATCGATGTTGCATCCGCGGCTGCTACTTGAATCACAGCGCCAAGTTCTTCGTTATACAGCGCGCCAACGGCATCGCCTTGCAATGTTGAAATGTCGATATTTAAACCACAACGCCCAGCAAACGCCATTTCAACCAACGTGGTAAATAAACCGCCATCTGAACGGTCGTGATACGCCAGCAGTTTGCCAGCTTTGTTTAAACTTTGAATGGTGTTGAAGAAATGTTTGAGTTGGTCGGCATCGTCTACATCAGGCGCCACATCGCCCACCTTGCCATATACCTGCGCCAAACTTGAACCACCCAAGCGATTTTTACCTGCGCCTAAGTCAATTAAAATCAGCTTGCTGGCTACGTCTGTGTTTAACTGCGGTGTGAGGGTTTTGCGTGCATCCGGCGTAGTGGCAAATGCTGTAACCACCAATGAAATCGGTGAAGTGACGGCTTTCTTTTCATTTTTGTCATCCCATACCGTCTTCATTGACATCGAATCTTTACCAACAGGAATGCTCACGCCTAATTGTGGGCAAAGTTCCATGCCCACCGCCTTAACGGTTTCAAACAAGGCCGCATCTTCACCCGCATGGCCTGCGGGTGCCATCCAGTTGGCAGAGAATTTTAAATTGCTTAAATCATCAATCAAACAAGCCGCGATGTTGGTAATGGCCTCACCAATCGCCATACGGCCTGAGGCTGGCGCGTTAATGAGCGCGAGCGGGGCTTTTTCGCCAATCGCAAACGCTTCACCCACATAGGTTTCATAACCCGCGAGCGTTACAGCTACATCAGCCACAGGCACTTGCCAAGGGCCAACCATTTGCTCCCGCGCCACCAAGCCTGTTACAGAACGGTCACCAATGGTTATCAAGAAGGTTTTATCCGCCACGCCTGGCAAGCGCAACACGCGTGCGGCGGCGTCATTTAAATCAATGTTGCTGGTATCAAACGCGGGCAATTGTTTAGTAACGCTTTTCACGTCGCGCGTCATTTTGGGCGGTTTGCCGAGTAACACCGACATTTCCATATCAACCGGCTTGTTGCCAAAATGGCTGTCTTCCACTGTTAAATGGCGTTCTTCAGTCGCAATGCCTACTACTGCAAACGGGCAACGCTCACGCTCACAAATTTCTTTAAAGCGTGGCAAATCTTCCTGTGCAATCGCCATCACATAACGCTCTTGCGCCTCATTGCTCCACAGCTCGCGGGGCGACATGCCAGGTTCTTCGTTATGCACATCGCGCAACTGAAACACCGCGCCAACGCCCGCATCATTCACTAACTCAGGGAAAGCATTTGAAATACCGCCCGCGCCCACATCATGAATGCTCAAAATCGGGTTTTGGTCACCAAGTTGCCAGCAACGGTCAATCACTTCCTGCGCACGGCGCTCTAACTCTGGGTTGCCGCGTTGCACAGAATCAAAGTCTAAATTCTCAACGTTTGACCCTGTATCCATGCTGGAAGCCGCACCACCGCCCAAGCCAATCAGCATCGCTGGGCCGCCTAATTGAATTAAGGCCGCGCCAACAGGAATCGGATTTTTCTTGGAATGTTTGGCAGAAATATTGCCCAAACCGCCCGCCAACATAATCGGCTTATGGTAGCCGCGAACTTCAGCTTTTCCGTTCGCGTCCAGACTTTCCAGCTCAAACGTGCGGAAATACCCTGCAATATTCGGGCGACCAAACTCATTGTTGTAGGCCGCGCCGCCAAGTGGGCCATCAATCATAATCTGTAAAGGGGACGCGATACGGCTTGGGCGACCGTAGTCATTTGATTCCCAAGGCTGCTGAAAATTAGGAATATTTAAGTTTGAAACGGAAAAACCTGTCAAACCCGCTTTTGGTTTTGAGCCGCTGCCCGTTGCGCCTTCATCACGAATTTCACCACCTGCGCCCGTTGCCGCACCGGCAAAGGGTGAAATGGCAGTCGGGTGGTTGTGCGTTTCAACCTTCATCAAGTAGTGCATTTTTTCGGTTGTATATTGGTATGCGCCATCTTTGGTCGGATAAAAACGCTTAGTGGCGGCTTCTTGGCTTTCAACAATGGAGGAATTGTCTGAATACGCCACAATGGTTTTGCCAGGGTTAAGTTTGTGCGTGTTGCGGATCATGCCAAACAGCGACATTTCTTGTTGCGCACCATCAATCACCCAATCGGCATTAAAAATTTTATGCCGACAATGCTCAGAGTTCGCCTGCGCAAACATCATCAACTCAACATCAGTGGGGTTGCGCTGAATTTTGCTAAAGTTATCAAACAGATAGTCAACCTCATCGGTAGATAACGCCAAACCCATTTCGCTATTCGCCCGCACCAATGCTGCCTTGCCGCCTTGCAAAATATCTACTGTACTCAAAGGTTTTGGCGTATCGGTGTGGTACAGCTTGGCCGCATCATCCAAACTGGCAATCACTGTTTCCGTCATGCGGTCGTGAATCAGCGGCAGCAACGCTTTACGTTCATCTGCGGTGAGTGGCGCACCATTTTTGGTTTGCACATAATAAGCAATACCGCGCTCTACACGCTGCACGTTTTCTAGGCCACAGTGTTGAACAATATCCGTCGCGCGCGAAGCCCAAGGCGAAATCGTACCAATGCGCGGAATCACCACCAGCAGCTCACCTTGCGGGTCTTCAACCTGCAAGGTTGGGCCATAAGTCAAAATTTGCTTGAGCGTCTCTTGTTGCGCGCCACTTAAGGCAGCCTTCTCACCCTTATTTTCTGCCCAGATAAAATGACGAAACTCTGCATACAAATGCTTGATATTGGTATGGTGACTCAGTTGCGATTGAATCTTATCAATACGAAATTGAGATAAAGCGGCGCTGCCACGCAGGCAAAGCATTGGATGGCTAGAGTTAGATTGGCTCATGGAATATAGGGCAAAAATTCGAGGATTTAGTTAAGCCGAAATTTTAACAGATTAGCGCCAATTCAACCGAAAAAATACAACTAATGACGTTGTTGAAAATCGTTACTTTTAAAGGATTTACGGCCGAGAAAAAAATAATGCCTCTGGATGTCTTGTAAATAAAGGCTTCCAGCACAAAAAAGATTACTGGGGTTTTGAGAGTGTTTTACTGGGGCATTCAGCGCATATTAACAGAAAGTAATTCTCCGAATTAATGTGTTTCAAGAGATTAGAGCCTGGGCTATTTTCAATTTTTTTATTAGGGGCTGTCCTAGATAACTAGCCCATATGTTGTTTAACCCATTGTTTCAATTGTACTAACTGTGCTTGTGGT
>JAKPIR010000001.1 GCA_029549705.1 Pseudomonadota bacterium
ATCTTCATCTTCGTCATAATCGTATTCATCTTCAATGTCGCCGACAATCTGCTCGAGTACATCTTCAATCGTCACCATACCCGCCACGCCGCCGTATTCATCGACTACAATGGCAATATGATTACGGTTGCTTCGAAACTCTTTGAGTAAAATATTTAAGCGCTTGGATTCAGGGATAAACACAGCGGGGCGCAGCATATCGCGCACTTCAAAATCTTCACCCGCGTAATAGCGCAACAAATCTTTGGCCAGCAAAATGCCGATGACATCATTTTTGTCGTCCTCAATCACCGGAAAGCGCGAGTGTGCGGTTTCAATAACATGCGGAATAAAAGCTTCTGGGGGTTGCGTGATGTCAATGACATCCATTTGTGAGCGCGGAATCATAATGTCGCGCACTTGCATTTCACTCACTTGCAGCACGCCTTCAATCATGGCAAGCGAGTCGGCGTCCATCAGGTGATTTTCATACGCGCCGTGCAAAAGGGTAACGAGCTGTTCGCGATCTTCAGGTTCGCGTAATAAAAAGTGGCTTAAGCGCTCGAGTAAGCCGGGTTTGTTGTGATGTGGTTTTTCGGGTTCGGCAGCCATTCGGCGTCCTATATAATGAGATAGGGGTTAGCATACCCTAATTTTGAAATTATTGCAGTCTCTAACGACTCCATTAACTCTGCTTGTGCGGCTTTTTCATGGTCGTAACCGTGCAAATGCAGAATGCCATGCACGGTTAAATGTGCGTAATGCGCTTCAAGCGGTTTGTTTTGCGCACGAGCTTCAGCCGCTACTACGGGCGCGCAGATAATAATATCGCCTAATAAATGCGGAGTTTCAGCCAGCGGGAACGTCAGGACATTGGTTGCATAATCTTTGCCGCGATAGGTGTTGTTCAGTGCGCGACCTTCATCTTCATCCACAATGCGAATGGTCACTTCAGTATCCACACGCAATGCCGCGCTAGCCCATTTTTTAAATTGAGACTTGCTTGGAATGCTGCTGTGTTGCGAAGCAATTTGTAAGGTAATGTGCAAACTTGGCATAAGATTTTAATGGGTTAAAAAAAGCATAAATAGCCTAAAAAATCATGCAACCTTTTTTGATGCCCTGTAAGCTTTATAAATAAAGGCTCGCAGGGCAGTATTTTTTTCTCGGGCATATTTTGGCTGAAATTGAGTTAAATGATTACCGCTTCTAATCGTGATGCTTTGCTTCGTATTCTTCATAAGCATTAACGATTTTTTGCACCAGTGGATGGCGCACCACGTCGCCTGATAGAAAATGCGTCATGGCGATGCCTTTAATATCTTTTAGCACTTTTTGCGCTTCTACCAAGCCGCTTTTTTGATGGCGTTGCAGGTCAATTTGCGTTACATCACCGGTAATGACGGCTTTTGTGCCAAAGCCAATGCGCGTTAAAAACATTTTCATTTGCTCTGGTGTGGTATTTTGCGCTTCATCCAAAATAATAAAACTTTGGTTCAATGTTCTGCCACGCATGTAAGCCAAAGGGGCAACTTCAATGGCGCCTCGCTCAAACATTTTATTCACCGTGTCATAACCTGCCAAGTCATACAGCGCATCGTATAAAGGCCGCAGATAGGGGTCCACTTTTTGGTTCAAATCGCCCGGTAAAAAGCCTAAGCGCTCACCCGTCTCAACCGCTGGGCGCACCAGCACAATGCGCTTTACGCGGTCGCGCGTCATGGCATCCACGGCGCTGGCTACGGCCAAATAGGTTTTACCCGTGCCTGCCGGGCCAATACCAAAAGTAATGTCATGGTCTTGAATCTGCTGTAAATACGCCACTTGGCGCGGCGTTCGGCCATGTAAATCACCACGGCGCGTCATCAGCACTGGCATGGCGGTAGTGGTGACATCTTCTGGGCTGAGTTTGTCGATTTCAACTAAACCGAGTTGAATGTCTTCTAACTCAATCGGTTTTTTTGCACGAATGTAGAAGTTTTCAATCAGTTGTGCGGCCAAGCGCGTATGG
>JAKPIR010000003.1 GCA_029549705.1 Pseudomonadota bacterium
CGGCTTACCCAAAATTTAAGGTAGATAAAGTCACTAAAACACCTTATGCAGGCTTGTATGAAGTATTTATGGGCGGGCAAATTATCTATACGGATGAAAAAATGAGCTATATCATCGCCGAAGGCGTGTTGGTCGATGCGAAAACCAAGAAAAATATTACCGAAGAACGCATGTCTGAGCTCACCAAAGTTGATTTTGCAAGTTTACCCTTAGACCAAGCGATTAAAGTGGTGAAGGGCGATGGCAGCCGTAAATTGGTTGTTTTTTCAGATGTTGATTGCCCATTTTGTAAACGCTTAGAGCGAAACGAATTAGCCAATATCACGGATGTCACCATTTATACTTTTTTATATCCGATCGAGCAACTGCACCCTGATGCGGCAAACAAATCCAAGTTAATTTGGTGCGCAAAAGACCGCGTTAAAGCTTGGGATGACTGGATAATGCGCGACATCTTGCCAAAGGCAGCTGGGACATGTGATGTGCCACTTGAGAACATCGGGGCTTTGGCTCGAAAATTAGGTGTAACCAGCACGCCAACGCTGATTTTTGCTGATGGTAAGCGTATGCTGGGTGCGCAACCTTATAAGGAGATTGAGCGGGGCATAGTAGCGGCAGTCAAAAAGTAAATTTAATTGACACTGCAATCAAGCTCTATTGCTTGATTGCAGTGTCTAAAAATTGCGTTTGGGATGCGCTTTAATTGGTTTGCAGCGTTTTTGTGGCTAAACCACAGAGCCCATTTTAAAGATAGGCAAGTACATTGCAATGACCAAACCACCAATGAGAACTCCTAGAACAACCATAATTACAGGCTCCATTAAGCTTGATAGCGCTTCCACTGCATCATCCACTTCAGCTTCATAGAAGTCAGCGACTTTACTCAACATTGAATCAAGCGCGCCAGATTCTTCACCAATGGCTGACATTTGCAAGACCATGCTTGGAAAGACTTCTGCATTTTGCATAGCCACAGTTAAACTCGTTCCTGTGCTGATTTCACTTTGAATTCTTTTGGTTGCATCGTGATAAACACGGTTACCACAGGCGCCAGCAACAGAATCTAAAGCTTCAACTAATGGTACCCCTGCTGAAAACATGGTGGCTAATGTACGAGACCACCGTGCTATTGTGGCCTTGCGAACAAGCGGACCAAATACTGGAATTTTTAACAGTAGCCTATCCATAGTTGCTTGCATACTAACAGAGCGCTTCCAAGTGTAGAAGAAAAACCAGACGGAAAAACCAATGGAACCGAAAATTGCCCACCACCATTCTACAAAAATATCTGATATCGCCATAGCAATCAATGTAGGCGCGGGTAGTTCTGCGCCAAAGCTACTGAATAACTCTTTAAATGCTGGGATGACAAATATCATAATGATTGCAACAATCACAAAGGCCACTACAATAATTGAAACTGGGTAAAATAGCGCAGATTTAATTTTTGATTTAATTGCTTGAATTTTCTCTTTGTAGGTTGCAAGTCGTTCAAGTAAGGTATCCAAAATACCAGCTTGTTCGCCAGCACCTACTAAGTTGCAATATAGCGCATCAAAGTAAAGCGGATATTTGCGAAAAGCAGCACTGAGGCTACTACCAGTTTCAATATCTGATTTTAGATCAAGTAACAGTTTGCCCACTGCTGGGTTGGCATGGCCTTTACCAACAATATCAAAAGATTGAAGTAGCGGTACGCCTGATTTCATCATGGTGGCAAGTTGGCGGGTAAAAATCGTGACGTCTTTATCGGAAACATTGCCTTTGCTTTTAAAACTACTTTGCTTTTTGATTTTAGTGACGGTAATGCCTTGGCGTCGAAGTGTGGCACTAACAAATGAGTCACCAGAGGCTTTCATTTCACCTTTGACGGCTTTACCTTTCTTGTCTTTACCCTCCCAGCTGTAAATGACTTCCTTCGTGGCTTTAATGCTCGCTGCCATAATAATCCCCTGTATGCGTTTGTGTGCCTAGGCATTTAAATGCGGTTGGCTGTTGATGCAAATACTTATTCATTGGTACAAGCCTCTACTTCTTCGATTGAGGTGAGACCTTGCATCACTTTGAGTATGCCAGAGCGGCGTAAATCGTTAACGCCTTCGCGTTCTGCCTGGTCTTTAATATCATGCGCGTTACCATTTGTCATGATGATACGACTAATTTCATCGGTAATCGGCATCACCTGATAGATACCAACGCGGCCTTTGTAACCGTCATTACACATTTCGCAGCCGCCTTCTTTAGCACCGTAGAGCTGCCAGGACGCATTAAAGTCTTCCTCTCTAAAGCCTACGCCCAGCAATGCATCTTTAGGCACATCAATGGGCACCTTGCAACTTTTACATAAACGCCTAGCCAAACGCTGGGCAGTAATAAGCGATACTGCAGACGCAATGTTAAAGGGGGCGACGCCCATATTGAGTAGCCGGGTGAGTGTGGATGGCGCGTCATTGGTATGCAGGGTCGAAAGCACCATGTGGCCAGTAGAGGCGGCCTTAATGGCCATGTCGGCGGTTTCTAAATCTCGAATCTCACCAATCATGATGATGTCTGGATCTTGCCGCAAGAATGATTTCAGTGCTGCAGCAAAGGTCAGTCCTTGTTTATCATTCACGTTGACTTGATTGATACCAGGCAATGGAATTTCACATGGGTCTTCCGCTGTGGAAATATTCACGCCAGGATTATTCAATATGTTTAGACAGGTATAGAGCGACACGGTTTTACCGGAGCCAGTCGGCCCCGTCACAAGCACCAAACCATATGGGCGGCTCACCGCATTGAGTAAGCGCTCTTTTTGAATAGGCTCATAGCCCAGTGCTTCGATGCCAAGCGTCGCGCTACTTGGGTCAAGGATACGCATCACGATTTTTTCACCGTGAATCAACGGTAAGGTGCTTACCCGAAAATCAATGGTTCGTGTTTTTGACAGCACCAACTTCATGCGTCCATCTTGCGGAATGCGCTTCTCGGAGATGTCCAGGCTGGAGATAATTTTGATACGTGAAGCCAGTTTTTCTTTAATGGCTAAGGGCGGCTGCGTGATTTCACGCAACATGCCATCTACCCGATAACGAATACGGTAGAATTTTTCATAAGGTTCAAAATGTAAGTCTGATGCGCCCATGTTGATGGCGTCAATCAGTATTTTATTTAGGAATTTAACAACAGGCGCGTCATCCACTTCTTGGGCTTGCGCTTCTTCCTCAACGGTCTGCCCTACATCTTCACCTAAATCAAACTCGTCATCAGTATGCAGTGACTTCATGCTGGTGTCGCTGGCTTCTATGACTTTGTCGATCAACCGTCCTAGTTTATCGTCTTCAACAATGACTGGGGATAACGCCATACCCATCTGGAACTGCACGCTATCGAGTGCATGTAGGTTTGTGGGATCTGAAATGGCGACAAAAAGTACGTTGCTACGTGCTTGCAGGGCCAAAACACGATGTGACAACATCAACTGCGAATCTATTTTTTTACTGGGCAGGTAATCGATGTTATACGCATCTAAATTAAAGTAAGGAAAGCCAAACGCTTTGGCGGATGATGCGGCAACGGACGCAGCACTTAATTTCTTGCTGGCGATCAGGTGCGTGAGAAATGGGGTGTTCGCAGCATTTGCTTTGGTTTGAATAGCCGTAGCTTCTTCTTCAGTGAGCAATTTCTCCTGAATCAAAGTGCGCGCGATGCCGCTTAATTTCACTGTAGGTGCTACGGTAGACATAGAAAAATCATTAAATGCGTGTGAACGCTACTTTCAAAAAAACTTTATCAGGCTAATAATGCCTTCTCGAATTTTTTTTGTAAAGACTTTATGACTTTAAAATTGTAAAAAATTGGTATAAATCATACAGTAAGCGTGTAAAGCTTATGTTTTTGTTAAAAAGCGTATGATATCTCGCGCGTGATGATTTTGAGTTAGGGATATTTGGTCTGTATTTTGCAAAAATGTGTGGAATTGCTAGACTTAAAAGATGATTACTTGAGAGATGCTCTGGAAGCCTTTATTTACAAGGCTTCCAGAGTCATTCATTTTTCTCGTGAGACGAGACGACTTGATTTTTACTGCATATTGGCAATAATTTCTTCGCCAAACTGCACCGTGCCTACTTGTGTTGCGTTTTCCATTTCACTTGCGAAGTCCCCCGTCACGCGTTTAGCAAGAATCGCTTTCGCCACACCCTGAATGACTAAGTCAGCTGCTTCAACCCAGCCTAAGTGGCGCAACATCATTTCTGCTGAAAGAATAATAGAGCTAGGGTTGGCCAAATCTTTGCCAGCAATTTTTGGGGCTGTGCCATGCGTCGCCTCAAACATGGCAACGGTATCACTTAAATTTGCGCCTGGTGCAATGCCTATGCCGCCCACTTGCGCGGCGAGTGCATCGCTCATGTAGTCGCCATTTAAATTAAGCGTTGCAACGACGTCGTAATCTTGCGGATGCAACAGGATTTCTTGTAGAAATGCATCAGCAATGCAGTCTTTGATGATGATGCCATTGGGCAATTTACACCATGGGCCGCCATCTATTTCCACGGCGCCAAATTCTTTTTTGGCAATTTCATAGCCCCAATCTCTAAAACCGCCTTCGGTGAATTTCATGATATTGCCTTTGTGCGCAATGGTCACTGATTTTCTTTTGTTATCAATCGCATATTGAATGGCTTTACGTACTAAGCGCTGGCTACCTTCTTTTGAAACTGGCTTAATGCCAATGGCGGACGATTCAGGAAAGCGAATTTTTTTACGCATGCCCATGTCGCTTA
>JAKPIR010000020.1 GCA_029549705.1 Pseudomonadota bacterium
ATTCCACACTGATTTCGATTGAATGTATTGATGAAATTGCCGACATGATGGGCATCAAACCGCAGATTGCCGAAATCACTGAAGCGGCCATGCGCGGTGAACTAGACTTTGCCGCAAGCTTGCGTAAACGTGTCAGTCTACTCAAAGGCTTGCCTGAAAGTGCGCTTCAGCGCGTGATTGATGAACGTTTGCAACTTAACCCCGGCGCGCGTGAATGGATTGCCGCATGTAAAGCCAACAACATTAAGACCATGGTGGTTTCAGGCGGTTTTACACTATTTGCCAAGCACACCCAATCGTTATTGGGTTTGGATTATGCCGTTGCCAATACGCTAGAAATCATTGACGGCAAACTGACCGGCCATATTTTAGGCGACATCGTCGACGCCAATCGTAAAGCCCATGAACTTGAAAAACTGCGCGATGCATTAGGCCTAACTGTCAGCCAAACCATTGCCATTGGTGATGGCGCTAACGACCTCAACATGATGACCACCGCCGCTGTTGGCGTAGCTTACCATGCAAAACCCGTGGTGCAGGCACAAGCCACCTACGCACTCAACTTTGTGGGGCTGGATGGCATCGCCAATCTGTTCACTGCGTAATTTTTCAAACTAAAAAGCAGGAATAAAAACATCTTTTTTACGCGACTTTTTCATCGAGAAAAAACAATGCCTCTGGAAGCCTTTATTTACAAGGCTTCCAGAGGCATCAAAAAGGTTGTAGTGGAATTTTAACGTTTTTGCATGTTTTTTGATGTCAAAATTTGATGCACTTACTCGACCATTCCTAGATCAATGGATTCCGACCCCATTTATACATTTTCGACAATAACCTTATTGCGTTCTAGAAAAAATTGTAAAAAAGCGAATATTCTAGGGCGTGTTAGTTTAACGCAATAGGCCGAAAGTTAAATATTCATGCTATGCGGGCAGGCTATTTATAACTGGCTAATAGGTTATCAATTAAATCATTGGGAAAGGCTTTTGATAAGGTCGTTTTTAATCCATTTCTGAGAATAGCAGCTTCTAGCAGAATGACGTTTATAGAAAACTGTTACACCCTTACTTTTTAATTTAAAAAAGACGCCGAGGCGCCTTTTTTAAATCAATTAAATTTACTCAGATATTTTCTTTAAATTATCTAGACCAGCACGATATACGCCAGTCATTGTTTTAACTGCTGTTTCATCATCTTGTCCTGCTGCTGGTGTCGCTGAGGTATCTTTACGTTTAAATGTTCCTGACCATACAACTAATGTTTTGTCTTTTCCTTGTGGTTTTACACTCACTGTTGAAACATAATTTGATACAGGAAGTACACCTTCAATAATTGAGTATTTAAAGCTATGTTTTTTAGCGCTATATGCTAACAATTTCTCTTTAATGGTTCCATCATCTTGCAATGTTAACAGCCGTTCAGCACCTACTTTGTTGTTGGTACCGCTAACAATTTCTGTCTTTTTAACAGCTGGATGCCATGCCCCTAAATCATTGAAATTGCCTACTCTGGACCATACTTTTTCAGCAGGTGCATTGATAGTCACTTCTTCATGTGCAGAAAGGCTTTTTGCATCACCTGCAAATGCATTAAATGCTGCACTAACTGATAATAATGAAGCGAGTAATATTTTATATTTCATTTGTAATCCTTATATTTTATTAATATATACCGATCGGTATAAGCGTCAGAAAAGTTTAATCAGAATTAGTTCAAAAAATTCATATTACATGACTATTTTTCAGCAAACGTAAGCCGTATTAGTGCAATGTAATACGTCGAAAGTGAAACATTTCATGATGCGCAATACGTATTTGCCTATGTTATTTATCTCTAAATTTTTTAATACACAAACGACTTAATAAAATTCAGCTCGCCGATTTTGCGTAGCGGCACCACAAAATCTTCGCGTTTTTCGTTAGGCGTATTTTCATTAAACACTAAGGTAATACGCGTGGTAATCATGGGTTTTTGTAGTTGGCTTTGGTCAAAATGAAAATATGAAATGAAAGTATGGTGAAAATATCGGACAGACCACTATTTTCACGTGCCGGTACGGTCGCTTTTTTAATCGTTGTCTGCTCCCTTTTGTTTGCGCGCATAATGGTTTTATTTACACATCTATTCAATCGTGTAAGTTTAACGGTGTGCAAGAAAATCACTTGCACACCCCTACATACTAATTGACTGCAATTGTTGGTCATACTGCAAACAGCCTTTTTTATACTCATTTGAGGTACCAAGAGTACAGCGCAGTTTTTGGGTGGGGAAATACTCTTCGAACAAAGTAAGCAATTGGGCTGTTTGCTTATCATTGGGATGTGTTTTTGATAGGTCTGTGCTATCCCATATACTCATGCGAAGTGAGCGTTCTTGCTTGCCATTTCTGAGAGTTAAAACATATGCAATTACATCTTGACAATATGATGGGGCTAGACTTTTACAGCCTTTATTTTTTCCATATAGAGTCCAATCATCCACGCCTAATTTTTGAATTTTTGACATTAAGTCCTGTACTTTTTTAGGGCTAAGCTTCCATGTAGTTTCTACATTTTCTGTTTGGCTATATAACATCCCTGAATAATGGAAGTTCACTCTGCCATCCGCATAAACATCCAAGTAAAGTGCTTCACCTATTCGCATCGCGTAATTTTGTAATGAAAGAACAGGCTTTTCTTGTTGCTTAGTTTGCTGTTTTTCTTGAAGCCATATTGGTAATGTAGGCAATTTTTTTAGACTAAGTAACTCAATACGCTTGTCTTGGTCATCCCAATTAGCATCAAGTTGTGGTGCAACTTGTTTCAACTGCCCAATGTTCCGCATTTCCTCTAATCCATCTGCATAACCGCCACTATTAAACATCAACAAATACCACAAATACGCCTCTTTCGGATCAGGCTTTTGTTGTCCGTATCCGTGTTGATAAAGCTTCCCTGCCGCATCTGCTAGGCTTGCCATATACCAACTACTCATATCAGTGTCATTACTCAATACAGCTTTTTTAAGCCAATACGCACCTTTTACATCATCTTTAACTGGACAGCCAGAGTAATTGTGTACACCATCACGCAAGCAGTCCATTGACAACATGAAAGCAGCTAAACCGCTACCTGAGTTGGCGGCTTTTTCCCATAACTCATAGGCGCGTTTACGATTACTGGTAGCTAGTTGATAAGTAGCAGAGAGCGAACCTTTATCTGCCAGCTCAAGCAACTCTTTGGCGATAACGTCAGCCGAGTGTTGTTTTATGCTATATGTGTATTTCTTATAAAGTGATGAGTGAAGAAACTTATATCTCGCCTCAACTCTGGCTCGTTTAGTAGCACTATCCAGCATTTCAAAGATTTCTTTTTGCTGAGTTTCGGTGAGAATGGTTTCCCAAGTGGATTTTAATTTAGTTAAATCTAACTTTTGCGATTTAGGTTCTGGCTCAAAAGAAGTCATTCTTGATGTGGTGTAATCAATATCCATCGCACTAATAAACAAAATCAGCCCATCATCATTCTTCTTATCCACCGCATCTTTCACTTCTTTGAGCAAGGTGTCGCCATCACGGTTTTGGTATGCCTCCAATGCTTTTCTGAAGTCTGCATGAGCAGTTTGTGTCATCAGCATTAAACTCAAGCTGAATGCTAATAACCAGTGTGTTTTGCGCTGGCTAGCTTGTTTGTTGCGAGTGCTAGGTTTCATGCGGCTATCCTCCAATCGTTTTTGTTATTTGCATAAGTGTGTATTTTGGCTTGATTCGCACCTGACTTTAACCCCACATTATTACACCACCTCTGCGAGCCTGTATCTATGTGGCTCGCAAAGGCATGATTTTCTCTCGGGGAGTTTTTAACCATGCAAAATGGTGTTTTTAGGCACAACATTTCATGCAGGACATCTCCATAAAAAGTACCATCGCCTGTGCCGCCTTGTACCCAATC
The DNA here is from genome assembly GCA_029549705.1 of Pseudomonadota bacterium. Lineage (GTDB taxonomy): Bacteria > Pseudomonadota > Gammaproteobacteria > Burkholderiales > Methylophilaceae > Methylotenera. Next base: position 3,930 of record JAKPIR010000020.1, read on the forward strand.
GTTGTCACATACCTTATTTGCCTCAAATTGATGATTAAATGTGCTACAATGTAACACAATTTAATTCGGAGGTTGCCATGAGTGCTACTTTAAGTATTCGTCTTGATGATGCGTTAGAACGTGAATTATCGTTAGTGGCAAAAGCAGCACATCGCCCTAAAGGCGATATTGTGCGTGATGCTTTGCGCCGCCAATTGGCTTTAGCTAAGTTTCGTGCGGTGCGCGATGAGGTGATGCCGCTGGCAGAAGAAGCAGGATTTTTAACCGACGAGGATGTATTTAAGGCCATTTCGTGAGGCTGTTTCTTGATACCAACGTGCTGGTCAGTGCGTTGGCTACACGTGGTTTGTGTGCTGATTTGTATGAGCGGTTGTTGACTGAGCATGAAGTCATTATCGGCGAGCCTGTGGTGCTTGAGGTGTTGGATATTTTACAACGCAAGTTTCGTGCTTCTTCGCAATTGTTGGTGAAGGTAGAGGCCGAGTTGCGTTTGTTGCAAGTTATTCCAACGCAAGCCACAGCACCCAGTTTGCCCATTCGTGATATTGATGACCCGTGGATTATTGCTTGCGCCTTGCAAGCCCAAGTGAATTATTTTGTGACGGGTGATGCTGAGTTGCTGGAACTGGGTATAGTAGGCACATTGCCCATCATTTCGCCTAGAAATTGCTGGGAACGTATTATCTAGCTGATTAGAGTGTTTCATGGTGTTACTCCGTGCTATGCGATTCCGTAGTTTGTGGATTGTTACTTTGTAGATTTTCTTCTTTACCCGGCAGTATCGCCTCATCCACCTGCAAGCCCTTAGGAATCTGATGCGTAATAAACAGTATCGTCACTTTACCTTTAAGCATGTTAATGGTCTGTGCAAATTGTTCAGCGGTGTTGGCATCCAAGCTACTTGCCGCTTCATCAAAAATCAGAATACTCGGTAGGCGCACCTTTCAAATCGCCAAACTGCTTGACGGCAATGTCGGCTTGTTGAAACTCTTGCCATAAGCCAACGAGTCTGAGGACTGGGTCAGATAGACGGCTGAAGAACATCTGAAAGGCAACTAACATACCGATGGTGAATGCGAGTTTAAACGCAATCTAAGTCAATATTAATCGAATAGCGGAGTGAGCAACTGCCGATGTTATTCATCCCCAAACTTTCTAATACACAAACGACTTAATAAAATTCAGCTCGCCGATTTTGCGTAGCGGCACCACAAAATCTTCGCGTTTTTCGTTAGGCGTATTTTCATTAAACACCAAGGTAATACGCGTGGTAATCATGGGTTTTTGTAGTTGGCTTTGGTCAAAATTGTAGCCCGCTTCGTTGAGGTTTCCCCAATAATTGATGTAAATGTTGTAAACCCCGCGAATGGGTGTTGAGGTGCTAAACATTTCAGGGCCTGGGCCGTCTACGCTATCAACATCGAGCCCGCCGCCTGATTTTAGAATGGGGCTAGACCAAGTCGCATGCTGGCCATCTGGCGTAAGTACGTGCAAATCCACTTCAGCCTCAGGCGCATCCCATGCACAAATAATGCGCAATTTTGGTAGTTGCTGCGCTGGGTTAGACTCATAAAATTGCACGCGCTTTACGCTGGCGCCATTTGCGGATTTTAGTTCTACACTGTTTGAGCCGCCGCCAAATGCGTAATGGCGTTCATACCGGCCTTCTGCGCCTGTGTTTAGTGGTAAAGGGTTGCCATTGACCACCAGTTTAGGCGTACGATTTTTACCCGCCGCTGCGATACGGCCTTTAATCAACGTGCGGTTGCGCTGTGCGCCACGGTCAATCGGTGGTGTTGGGTAGGCCACGCGTGCGTCATTTGCACGGTCAGTCATGCCGGAGTAGTTCCAGCCAGCTCGCGGTGACTCTAAAGTACTTGCAGCTTCATCAGCAGCAACTTGCCAATGCAGAGCACTCAAAATTAAAAATATAATCAATCGCTTAGCGTGATTTTTCATGTGTATATGGGGCTAGCTCGCCGTCATTCAAAAGTAGCTGGTCAATAGATTGAATGCGTAGATTAACATAATCGCTTAATGAAATGCTTGGTTGGCGTTTGATTAAACTTTTAAATCCATGTAATCTTTAAGGCTATTGGTATTCATGCCAGTTCAAGTATTCTCATTGCCAGCCGTAATTGAACTATTCAATGCTCAATACCTCTTTTAATTTCATGTCGTTATTTTGAATCATTCACCAATGAAAAAGCGCCTGCAACTCCTAATGCAACGCATACAAGCCATGCGCACAGAGCACGATAAAGTCGCGCCTGAAGCTTTGCGTGAGACTTTTCAGCGTCAGCCTTTAACATTAGGGCTAGCCATATTTTCCATGCTGCTCGGCGCGAAAGTGCATTGGCACAGCATTGGCGCACTGGCACCCACTGCACTGCAAGGTATGCAGCTTGCGAGCGGGCTGAATCTTATCATGGCGGTCTGGTTAATATCAGCAGGTGTATTTTTAAAATGGGGCCGAAGCAAACTCTGCAATACACCTGCCTTGCTCGCGCTGGCTGCGAGCTTTATGATTTTTGGCGTATTGCGCTCTGCCATTGACCAATGGGGAAGCGGTTCCGTGAATATATTTTCACTTTGCTGCGTATTTACCGGAACGCTCATATTAATTCGGCCGCTACATGCGATTGCACTTTATGCCATCAGCTACCTATTTTTTTATATCGCGATGGATATAACGCAAGAAAACCCAGTGATTCTCGCTGTAAATCAAGCCCAAGGGTTTGCCGCGGCCACCCTTGGCCTGCTACTTGCATTTTTACTATGGCGTAAACACACGGTAACCACCTTGTTGCAACAACAACTACAAACCAGCAACGAAGAACTGCAACGGCAAAAACAGCAATTAGAGATACTTTCGCAACTAGATGCGCTCACAGGCTTGTATAACCGCCGTGAATTTGACCGACTGGCGAATATCGAATTAATCAGAGCCAAGCGCGAAGGCAGCGACACTGCCATCATCATGGCTGACTTGGATTATTTTAAAAGGATTAATGATAGTTATGGCCACCC
>JAKPIR010000042.1 GCA_029549705.1 Pseudomonadota bacterium
GAAGCCGTTAAAGGCAGTGTTATCGCACCACAGGTAGCAGGTAGCATTACCGCACTCCCGGTAAAAGCGGGTGATTATGTCAAGGTGGGTCAATTACTTGTGCGTATTGATACGCGCATGGCAGCGCAGCAATCAGCAGCAAATCAGGCGCAAGTGGTTGCGGCTCAAGCGCAAGTCACTGCAGCACAAGCACAGCTGAGTGCGGCGCGTAAAGAGTACGCGCGCAAACAACGTTTATATGAAAAACAATATATCAGCCAGGCCGCACTGGAACGTGCGGAATCTGATTACAAAACTGCAGAAGCCCAAACAAATACACAAATTGCACAAGCAAAAGCACAACAGGCACAATCTGGCATGTCGAGTGTGCAAACGGGTTTACACACCCTCACTGCACCCTATTCTGGCGTGATTGCAGAGGTAATCACAGAAGTAGGCGGTATGGCAATGCCTGGCCAACCGATACTTACACTCTATGACCCTAGTGAATTTCGCGTTAAAGTCAACATACCCCAAAGCCAGTTAGCCATATTAAAAGCTGGGCCAAATATCAATGTAACAGTACCTGCAGCAAGTGAAGTGGAACGTCATTTAATCAGCACCCACTTAACCGTATTACCCACGTCTGATTCAGTAAGCAACATGTCTACCCTTCGCCTTAACTTGCCTCAGCACATCACCAGCGTCAGGCCAGGCATGTTTGCTCGGGCGATGCTGCCAGTAAATGCTGCAAAAGGCAAAGGTCAAATTTTTGTACCAACGGCGTCTGTGATTAAACGCAGTGAATTAACAGCAGTCTACGTGGTAGATAAGCAAGGCCGGCCACAACTCAGACAAATACGGTCTGGTCGTAAGCAAGGTGACAATATTGAAGTTTTAGCTGGTTTGCAAGCCGGTGAATCCATTTCACTTAATCCAACTGCTGCCGCGAATGTTAAATAAGATCTTCTGTGAAGATGCCTCAACAAGAAAGATTGGGTAAACCTGAAATGGTCAATCATCAACTAGGTGCGTCTGGGCGAATCGCCAAGTATTTTTTATCAGCGCAAATTACGCCTTTAATCGCTTTGGTAGCATTATTACTGGGCGTATTTGCAGTGATTGTCACACCACGTGAAGAAGAGCCGCAAATCAATGTGACGATGGCCAATGTGCTGATTCCTTTTCCTGGCGCTTCTGCCAAAAATGTAGAGCAAATGGTATCAGTGCCGGCAGAGCAAGTGCTGTCACAAATTGCCGACATAGAGCATGTAACTTCGGTTTCCCGCCCGGGCATGTCAATCATTACCGTGCAGTTTCAGGTTGGGGTGCCGCGCACTGAGGCCCTGGTGCGCTTGTACAACACCATACAATCCAATCAGGATTGGCTACCGAAAAACCTTGGAGTGGGTGAGCCAATAGTGAAGCCTAAGGGCATTGATGATGTGCCAATTTTAACCGCCACTCTATATGCCAAAAATAATCAGGATGGTGCCTATGAACTTGAGCGTGTAGCCCATGCACTGGAAGCCGAAATCAAGCATGTAAAAGGCACACGTGAGGTGGTAACGCTTGGCGGGCCAGGCCGCGCGGTGAATATTGATGTGGATCCAATCAGGATGGCCGCGGCAAATATTACGATTGCAGACATGCGTCGTGCACTGCAGTCAGCCAATCTTGGCGCACCACTGGGTGAAGTTACAAGAAACAATCAGTCCATCGCGATAGAAGTTGGCAAATACTTTACAGACGCTGAAGACATTGCCCAATTAGTGGTTGGCTTACATGATGGGCGTCCCGTTTATTTGGGAGAAGTCGCTGAAATTAACGACGGGCATCCCCCGGCCGAACGTTATGTTTGGTACGGAGAAGCAGGCAAACATGTAGCTGAGTACCCTGCTGTTACCATCGGCGTCACCAAAAAGCCGGGGCAGAATGCCGTAGCCGTTGCAGATGCTGTGATTAAACAAATCGACAGCCTAAAAAATGTGCTGATACCCTCAGGAGTGGAAGTAAAAATTACCAGAAACTATGGCGAAACCGCCAATGAAAAAGCACAAAAACTCATACAGAAACTTATATTTGCGACTTCAGCAGTCATTCTTTTAGTATTTTTTGCTCTGGGTAAGCGTGAGGCGGCCATAGTTGGCATTGCCGTTGTACTCACACTGACGGCAACCTTGTTTGCGTCATGGGCTTGGGGCTTTACCTTAAATCGCGTCTCTTTATTTGCCCTTATTTTCTCAATCGGGATATTAGTGGATGACGCCATTGTGGTGGTTGAGAATATTCACCGTCATATGAAACTTAATCCAACACTGAGCTTGACGGAGATTATCCCAAGTGCGGTAGATGAAGTTGGTGGGCCAACAATACTTGCAACCCTTACCGTGATTGCCGCACTGTTACCGATGGCGTTTGTAAGCGGCTTGATGGGACCATACATGAGCCCTATTCCGATAAACGCCAGTATGGGCATGCTGATTTCACTGGCGGTAGCATTCATTGTTACCCCTTGGCTGTCACGTTTATGGTTACGCCATTCTCACCATGAAGACGCACTGACAAAAAAAATCGCCCCAGCATTTACACGACTCTTTACACCTTTTCTACATGACAAAAACGGTAAAAAGAATAGACGCAAATTAGGTTTACTGGTACTTGGCTTGATTTTTGTGTCGCTGATGTTGCCTATCGGCAAGCTGGTCGTGCTGAAGATGCTACCGTTTGATAATAAATCCGAGTTTCAGGTCGTGGTGGACATGCCCGCAGGCACACCACCAGAAAAAACCGCCAGCGTACTGCATGCCATGACCGCCTACTTAGCTACCGTGCCAGAAGTCACCAATTATCAAGCCTATGTTGGGCTAGCCGCACCGATTAATTTTAATGGCCTAGTGCGCCAATATTATTTACGCACTGGTGGCGAAGTCGGTGACATTCAGGTGAATTTGGTTGACAAACATCATCGCAGTGACCAAAGCCATGTTATTGCGAGTCGGGTGCGACCTGCGCTACAAAAAATCGCGCAAAAAATGAGTGAAAATGGTCAGATTGTAAAGGTTAAAGTGGTCGAAGTCCCTCCTGGCCCACCCGTGATTTCACCTATTGTGGCTGAGGTTTACGGTCCTGATGATGCCGAAAGACTGAAGATTGCCAGACAAATGCATCAGGTTTTTGACAGCTCAGATGGCATCGTGGATACCGACAACAGCGGTATTGCAGATGCTCAAAAAATTGAGCTGGTGGTTGATAAGAAAAAGGCTGCCTTACTTGGCGTTTCTCAGGCAACAATCGTTAGCACGTTGCGTACTGGGCTTGCTGGTGAAGATGTCACCTATATGCATGATGCCAGCAAATACCCAGCTGGCACACGTTTGCGTTTACCCGTAGAAGCGCAGGCCGATATTGAAGAGTTGCTGAAACTTTCTGTGAGCACATCGGCTGGTAAGTTAGTACCGATACGCGAACTAGTGACCATTGAAGATACTTTGCGTGAGCAACCCATCTATCATAAAGATTTATTGCCCGTGAATTATGTGGTCGGGGACATGGCTGGCAAATTGGATAGCCCGCTATATGGCATGTTTAGCATGCGTGATGCTGTCAGCAAGATTCAAACACCTAGCGGTAGTTTAGGCGAAACCTTTATCTCGCAACCGGAGGATAACCAGCGAGGCTACGCGCTGAAGTGGGATGGTGAATGGCAAGTCACCTATGAAACATTCCGCGACATGGGCGCAGCGTATGCTGTTGGCCTGATATTGATTTATTTGCTGGTGGTCGCACAGTTTGGCTCCTATTTAACCCCGCTGATTATTATGGCACCGATACCGCTTACCATCATTGGTGTGATGCCGGGCCATGCGCTACTGGGTGCGCAATACACGGCCACCTCCATGATAGGCATGATTGCGCTGGCAGGGATTATTGTACGAAACTCGATTTTATTGGTGGATTTCATCAATCTAGAAGTCGCTTCAGGAAAACCGTTCAAAGAGGCGGTCATCAATTCTGCCATCACCCGAGCGCAGCCTATCGTGCTGACGGCACTGTCTGCCATGTTGGGTGCTTTCTTTATTTT
>JAKPIR010000067.1 GCA_029549705.1 Pseudomonadota bacterium
CCTATGCATCGGGTTCGCCTATTCAAGTAATGAATGAACAGGCGCAACTCAACACCTTTGCCGAGATTTGGCGACAATTTGCGCTAGGCAACAAATTACAGCCGCACCTTGCAGCCACCATGTTAATCGCGCACTCGGCCGAAACTGGAATTATTGCTTTGCAAAAGTGGCTATGCGATTTGATTACCATGTGCCTAACAAAGCAAGTTCGTTACCACATTGCACAATCTGGCGCTTTGCAAGGGCTAGCGGACAAGGTAAACTTAAGCCAGTTGATGCAATTGCAAAAAAAAGTGGATGAATTGCGGAAGCTCGCTACGCATCCGCTTAACCATGAGTTGCAATTAGAAGCGTTGCTTGTAGAATATACGAGAGTTTTTGTGAATAAATAGATAGTGCTGAAACATTATCAATCGAGAAAAACTATGGCTGAAGATACACAAGACGATTTTAAAAATACGACCACTCCAAAACCTGGCGTACTATCCCTCGCAATTAAAGAAAAAGCCGCACTCTATGCAGCCTATATGCCTTTTTTAAAAGGTGGCGGTTTATTTATACCAACCAGCAAGCCATTTAACATTGGCGAAGAAATATTCATGTTATTAAGTTTAGTCGATGACCCCATGAAACTTCGCGTGATGGGGCATGTGGTTTGGGTGACACCAACCTCTCAAGCCGGCAAACCGCAAGGGGTAGGGGTGCAATTCAGCGAAAAAGACGGTGGTCTTGAAGCCAAAAATAAAATTGAAGCACTTTTAGCTGGGGCTTTAAAATCTTCACGTCCCACGCACACGATGTAAATTGAACTTTAAAATCCCCCATCTTATCCATGCTTGTTGATTCACACTGCCACCTTAATTTTCCTGAATTATACGAAAATTTAGCCACCATCAAGCAGTCCATGCAAGACAACCAAGTAGGGCATGCATTATGTATTTCTGTTACGCTGCCTGATTTTCCGCAAGTATTAGCCCTAGCTGAAGCAAATAATCATTTTTATGCTTCAGTCGGCGTGCATCCTGATTATGAAAACATACAAGAACCAACCGTAGATGAACTGATAGCACTTGCTAATCACCCAAAAGTGATTGGTATTGGCGAAACTGGCCTCGATTACTTTAGGTTAACGGGTGATTTAGAATGGCAACGTAACCGCTTTCGTACGCATATTCGCGCTGCAATCGCCTGTGGCAAGCCGTTAATTATCCATACGCGTAATGCGTCAGAAGACACATTACGCATTATGCGTGAAGAAAATGCCCAGCAAATAGGGGGCGTTATGCACTGTTTTACCGAGAGTTTAGACGTGGCAAAACAAGCCATTGATTTAGGTTTCTATATCTCGTTTTCAGGCATTGTGACCTTTAAAAATGCCTTATCCATCAAAGAAGTCGCAAGAAATATTCCGCTGGATAAAATGTTGGTAGAAACAGATTCGCCTTATCTAGCACCTATGCCGCATCGTGGTAAAACCAACCAGCCGAGTTACGTGAAGTTTGTTGCGCAAGAAATCGCGACACTTCGTGGGCTTCCTTTCGATGAAGTTGCAACGGCCACCACGCAGAACTTTTTTAAGTTATTTAAACATGCAACAATGTAATCAACAATTACTGCATGTAAAAGGCTTTAGCACATGTTAGTGACCATGTTAGGTGTTGGTTCAAGCGCAGGCACACCCATGATAGGGTGCACATGCAAAACCTGCAAGTCGCTTGACGCACGCAATCAACGCACACGTTGCTCC
>JAKPIR010000008.1 GCA_029549705.1 Pseudomonadota bacterium
TGCGGCATCGGCATTGACCGTTTGGTGATGCTGATTACCGATAGCCCAAGTATCCGGGACGTGATTTTGTTTCCGCATATGCGCGCTGAAAGTTAGCAATCATTGACATTTTGATTGCTAAAAAATATTAAATCTACGCACTAAAAATATACGAGAGAAAAAATATGCTCTGTACCAGTACTTGGCATCACCATTCTCGCTAAGTGCTAAAGCACTAAGTCGAATGCGAAAGCCTTTATTTACAAGGCTTCCAGTGCATCGAAAAGAGATGGTGCAAATATCAGGCCATTTAAGCCTTAATTTTCACCCTCAAACAAGTTCTTGATAAGCCATGCAATCTTGCGTGGCTTTTTTTATTTTTGTCACAAAGTTGTCATATTAGCGCTCTAGAATGCATGCCATAGAAACAGCATGTATTTAACTTTATGGAGAAGCCCGACATGATTAAGAAATTAAGTATTGCAGCAATTCTTGCAACAGCGTTTGCAAGTGGCTACGTGAGTGCAGCAGAAAAAACCATCAAAATTGATGGTTCAAGTACAGTTTACCCAATTACCGAAGCGATGGCAGAAGAGTTTCAAAAAGCCACCAAAACAAGAGTAACGGTAGGTGAGTCTGGTACCGGTGCTGGCTTTAAGAAATTCTGTCGTGGTGAAACAGATATTTCTGATGCATCACGTCCAATCGCGCAAAAAGAAATTGACGCGTGTAAAGAAGCGGGTATTCAGTTTATTGAGTTACCGATTGCTTTTGATGCTTTAACCGTGGTTGTTAACTCAAAAAATGACTGGGTAAAAAGTTTAAGCGTGGATGACTTAAAAAACATCTGGAAGCCAGGCTCTGGCGTTAAAAACTGGAAGCAAGTGAACGCGGCTTATCCAGACAAAAAATTGCCATTATTCGGGCCAGGCACAGCTTCAGGCACCTTTGACTACTTTACTGAAGCGGTGAATGGTAAATCAAAATCTAGTCGTACAGATTTTACACCTTCAGAAGACGACAACGTGTTAGTACAAGGTGTGGTAGGCAATGAGGGCGCACTTTCTTACTTTGGCTATGCTTATTATGAAGAAAATAAAGATAAATTAAGAGCGATTCCGATCTCAGCTAAAGCAGTCGCACCGGCTGTGATGCCTTCACCAGAAACCGTGAAAGATGGTACTTATGTACCGCTTTCACGCCCGTTATTCATTTATGTGAATGCAACGGCTGCTGCGTTTAAACCTGAAGTGAAAGCGTTTGTAAACTTCTACTTAGAAAACGCACCAAAATTGGTGGCAGAAGTGAAATATGTGCCGTTACCAGATGATGACTATGCTGCTGTAAAAGAGCACTTTAAGGCCATGAAGCCAGGCACGGGTTTTGGTGGCAAAAATGAAGTAGGTATTAAAGTAAAAGATTTAATCAACAGAATTAAGTAGGCATTAAAAATAGAAGAAGCGAGCTATCTCGCTTCTTTTTATTTGGTCTGAAGTATCAGTAGCACGCTATTGATTCCATTCTGAAAGTCTTGATATGAATACTGTGATTATGCAAAACAATACCCCATCGTTAACCATTAGCCCGCGTCTGGCAAAAAATTTACGCAGAAACGTTAAAGAGCGTGTCATTGAATTGATTCTAATGCTCGCAGCCCTCTCAGCTGTATTTACAACGTTTGCGATTGTGGCGGTACTTTTATATGAATCTTTAGGGTTTTTTGAAACGGTACCTTTACTAGAATTTTTTACAGGCACAGAATGGACACCGCTCTTTGAAGATGCGCATTACGGCATTCTGCCATTGGTTGCGGGTACTTTAACGACTTCATTTGTGGCGCTAGCGCTGGCAGTGCCTGTGGGCACCGTAGCCGCCATTTATCTTTCTGAGTTTGCGTCGCATCGGGCGCGTGAAATTACCAAACCAATTCTAGAATTGTTAGTGGGCGTGCCTACCATTGCCTTTGGCTACTTTGCCTTGCTTTTTGTCACGCCGCTTCTGCAAAAAATTTATCCGGACTTACCAGGCTTTAATATGTTGAGCGCGGGCTTGGTGATGGGCGTCATGATTATTCCTTATATTGCTTCGGTGGCAGAAGATGCCATGCGCGCCGTGCCAATGAGCATGCGTGAGGGCTCATACGCCATGGGTGCAACACGTTTTCAAACCGCCATTCGGGTGGTGACACCCGCGGCAACGTCAGGCATTGTGGCGGCGTATATTCTGGCCATTTCACGTGCAGTGGGCGAGACCATGGTCGTGGCTGTGGCTGCTGGCCAGCAACCAATTCTTACCTTTAACCCCACAGAAGGCGCTGCCACCATTACGGCCTATATTGTGCAAGTGGCGATGGGAGATTTGCCGCACGCAAGCATTGGTTACCAAAGTATTTTTGCCGCAGGGCTGGTGTTGTTTGTGATGACTTTGGCCTTTAACTTGATTGGCCATGTGGTGCGTAAGAAATTTAGGGAGCAATACTAATGACAACGGAAATGAAGGCCTCGGTCCTTAAGAATCTAGATGCTGTGCGGGCGATG
>JAKPIR010000084.1 GCA_029549705.1 Pseudomonadota bacterium
GAAGCCCTGGTGTCATTATTGGATGAAAAAGGCATTCCAACGCCTGTTGAGCGCACGTTTATTTGCCCACCAGCCAGCCGCATTGGGCCAATTACCGATGGCGAGCGCTTGGATGTGATGAAAACTTCAAATGTGGCTGGCGTGTATGATAAAGCTGTCGATCGCGAATCTGCTTACGAAATTTTAAAAGCGCGTGCTACACAAAGTGCGACAGCAGCCAAAGAAGATGAAGGTTTTAGTTGGGGCGATATTTTTGGCGGTAAAAAGACTAGCCGTTCCGACACCATTTTAGAAAGCGCGGCTAAATCTGCTGCACGTGCGGTCGGTTCTCAACTTGGTCGCAGCATTATCCGCGGTGTGCTGGGCAGCATATTAGGCAAAGGTAAATAGTTCTTTTCGGTACAAACCCAGGTTTAATTTTGATTACTATTTTGCAAGCAGGCTTTGCTGAGCAAACTATCAATAAATCCCGCTTTATTGCTGTGGCACTGCCTTGTGCGGATGAGCGTGAAATTGGTGCGGCGCTCCGTGCGTTTGCCGCACAGCATCCAACAGCGCATCACTTGGCCTATGGCTTTCGTATTAAAACCGCAGAAGGCATTATTCCGCGTTTTTCAGATGCGGGCGAACCCTCCGGCACAGCGGGCATGCCGATACTCAAGCATATAGAAGGGCGCGATTTAATTAATGTGTGTGTGGCGGTCATTCGCTATTATGGCGGCATCAATTTAGGCACGGGCGGCCTAGTGCGTGCGTATGGCGGTACAGCAAAACTTGCTTTGGACGTTGCAAAAACAGCCGATTATGTAGAAATGCGCGCTTACCCTTTAACCGTGAGTTATAAACAAATGGATATGTTGACCAATGTGTTGCCAAAATGTAACGGCACCATTTTGAGCAAATCGTTTAACGAGCAGGTGGATTTAGTACTGTCGCTACCTGTGAATGAGGCTGAAAGCTTTCTGAATCGCTTTAAGCCTTATGGCGGCTCAAGTTTGTAGCAAATTTTTACCTTGGGTGTGCTATTGTTTTATCGCTTGTTGTTTTAATCACAGAATAATTATTAACGCTTAAAAACTAGAAATTATCCCGCATGATGAATACCACCAAAAAATTACCGCCAAGTATTTATGATATCGCTGCATGGGTGGTGGCGGCGATTGTTTTGGTTTTTGTGCTGGTGTTTCATTTACTACCTGCGTTGCTGGCCGGTTTATTGGTTTATGAACTGGTGCATATGCTCACACCGCAAATAGCTAAGCGCTTCCCTACCAAAAAGCCAAGTAACCGTGCCAAGCTTTGGGCGGTGGGTATTTTGGTTGCGATTATTGTTGGTTTGCTTAGTTTGGCAGGGGTGGCATTGGTAGCGTTTTTAAGGTCTGATGCCGGCAGTTTGACAGTTTTGCTGGCTAAAATGGCGCAAATTCTGGAAGATTCACGCAAAATTTTACCTACTTGGCTACTAGATCACCTGCCGGCAGACGCGCATACCTTTAGAGAGCAAGCTTCAGAGTGGCTGCGAACCCATGCAGATGAATTGCAGGTGGTGGGTAAAGAGGCAGGGCGTGCGACTGCACACGTGCTAATTGGGATGATTATCGGCGGCATGATAGCCGTCCGCGATGCAGTGAGAATGGATAGCCGCAAACCTTTTGCCCGTGCGCTGGCCACAAGAGGCGACTTGTTTGGCGATGCGTTTCGTCGGATAGTCTTTGCGCAAGTACGCATTTCAGCCATCAACACCACGTTCACGGCAATTTATTTAGCCGTTGTATTGCCTTTAATGGGCATTCATTTACCGCTCATTAAAACCATGATTGCTATCACCTTTTTGGTAGGCTTGCTACCGGTCATTGGTAATTTGATTTCAAATACCGTGATTGTCGTGGTGAGCTTAAGCCAATCGCTGGGCATTGCCATTGCCTCATTGGCGTATTTGGTCATTATTCATAAGTTTGAATATTTTTTGAATGCACGTATTGTCGGCGGGCAAATTCGCGCCAATGCCTGGGAGCTATTGATTGCCATGTTATTGATGGAAGCGGCTTTTGGCCTAGCG
>JAKPIR010000109.1 GCA_029549705.1 Pseudomonadota bacterium
TTAAGTGTATCGTTCCAATTTTTATGGCTCAAATACGCCGCTATGGTTGCAATAATTTTGCGTTAATTCTAGTGCGTTCATTTTGTGCTTTTGCGGCTTCACTATCCCAATCGGCCTGCACCCAGCCTTGCAAGTTCTCTAAGGCAATGGTGGTCATGGCCTGTATCCAGGCATCATTTTCATTGAGTGCAGGAATGTAGTGGTATTCACCACCGCTAGCCGTCTGAAAAATATGTTTGCCTTCCATGGCGATTTCTTCCAGCGTTTCTAAACAGTCGCTTGAAAAACCGGGGCAAATCACATCAAGGCGTTTGGTGTTGGCCTTACCTAAGTCTTCTAAGGTGCTGGCAAGATAGGGCTTTAGCCACTCTTGTTTGCCAAAGCGTGACTGAAAAGCCACGATATAATCAGATTTATTCAAACCAAGCGATTCAGCTAATAGCCGCGCGGTTTTATGGCACTGGCAGTGGTAAGGGTCGCCACTGGTGAGATGCAATTTGGGTACGCCATGAAAACTTATGACCAATTTTTCGCCACTGCTAAAGTCAGGTTTGTGATGAATGCGCCAATGTTCTTGCACGCTTTTTGCCAAAGCCGCGATATAGGCAGGATGGTCGTGATAACTGCGTATGGTGCGAATGGCGGGTACGTTGCGCATTTTCAATAGTGTGCGCCACACCGCATCCAGCGCACTGGCTGTGCTGCTGGCGGCATATTGTGGATAAAGTGGAAACACCAAAATGCGGTCGCAATGTGCGGCTTTTAGTTTTTCAATGGCGCTCGCCATGCTGGGGTTGCCGTAGCTCATGCCCAGTTCAACCACATGCGGCGAGTTGATTTTTTGGCTGAGGTAGCCGCGCAATAACTGCGTTTGTTTTTGTGCGTGTACCAAAAGCGGCGAGCCTTCTTTTGTCCATACTTGCGCATATTTTTCGGCTGACTTTTTGGGGCGTATGACCAAAATGATACAATTTAAAATAAACCACCAAATAATTCTGGGGATTTCGACAATGCGTCGGTCACTCAAAAATTGCCTTAAGTAGGGGCGTAGTGCTTGGGCGGTGGGAGCGTCTGGCGTGCCTAGGTTGGCAAGCAAGATGCCCACTTTTAGTTGGTCACCGTGTTCGTATTGCGGTTCTTTGTTGTAAAAGGCCATTGAATTTTTCTATTCTATTATTTAATTAGTTGAAAGTGCGCTAGATAATAACTTAGCCGTCACATCCACAATCGGTATCACACGCTCATACGCCATTCTGGTGGGCCCAATTACGCCTAGGGTGCCGACTACTTGTCCATCAGCTTCATACGGTGCGGTCACCATTGAGCATTCATCGAGCGGCAAATAGCCGCTTTCACCGCCGATAAATATTTGAACACCTTCTGCACGCTGGCTGTTGTCAAGCAATTGCATGAGTGAGGTTCTACGTTCAAAGATATCAAACAGCTTACGCAGGCTGGCAACGTTGGTTGAGAGTTCATCCACATGTAATAAGTTTCGTTCTCCGGCAATGACAACGCCGTCGTCTGTTTTGTTGCTGGCTTCAAGCGCTGCACTCATGAGTTTATTCATGTCGGTTTGCATTTGTTTGAGTTCTATGTGCAATTTTTGCTGCACTTCTTCAAACGTATGGCCCGAAAAATGCGTATTAAAATAATTGCCAGCTTGCGTAAGTTCGCTACTGGAAAAAGATTTTTCAGTGAGGATAATGCGGTTCTGCACGTTGTTATCTGAAGTAACAATAATGACCAAAATGCGCTTTTCAGATAATGCCAAAAATTCCAAATGCTTAAATGCAATACGTTTACGTTTGGGGGTGACCACCAAGCCGGCAAAATGGCTCAACTGCGACAGCATGTCAGCTGCGTTGGCGATAAGCTCAGTCGGGTTGGGTGAGCTTAGCCCACGCTTGAGTTGCTGAACTGTGTTGCTTTCAAGCGGTTGTACGGTCAGTAACGAGTCTACAAATAACCGATAGCCTTTTTGTGTAGGAATGCGCCCGGCAGAGGTATGCGGGCTGGTGATGAAGCCCAGTTGTTCGAGGTCGGACATCACATTACGAATGGTGGCGGCACTGACATCCAAGCCGCTATGCTGCAATAGGGTGCGTGAGCCAATCGGCTGACCATCACTGATGTAATGCTCAACCAAAGTTTTGAGTAATATTTGCGCGCGTTTATCCATAGCTAAAATCCACCCGCAGATTATGGGTGAGTTAGCGCTTTTAAGCAATACTACTGCGGTTGGGGGCTGGTTTGTTTTTTCTTAAAGAATTTGCTTAAATCTTTGACCAACTGCAGCATGGCTGGTTGCTTTTTAGCTAACATGGATTTGCGTTCTTCTGGCGTTAATGCGCTGTCATCACCCTTGCTGGCTTTGACTAATGCAAAACTTTTGCCATTGACAGGCTGTGTAATCTTAACTTCATCATCCACATACGCAACCTTATCCCAATCTGAAATATACGTATGGGTACGTTTTTCACCTTCCAGCAAGTTGTAGCCAGTTGCATAGTCACGGCTCGGATTCGTTACCCCCAATAACGGCATGATGGTAGGAATCACATCCATATGACTGGTCATTTGGTTGCTCACCAATGGCTGCATGCCCGGTTTGTAAATGACTAGCGGTGTCATGACCTGCTCATCAACAAAAGTTGAGTTATGGCCCCAAAAGCCTTTTTCCATAAATTCTTCACCATGGTCACCATTCATGATGACGATGGTGTTTTCCAGCAACTGATGTTGTTTGAGGTAATCATAAATGCGGCCAAATTGAAAATCTAAATGATGTACCGAGTTAATGTAGCGATTTTTAATGGGCACAATGTCGTTACGCAACTGTTCTTTGCTAAGCGTTGCATAATTTAAATCATCTCGATAGGGTTTTGCAATCACGCTCTCAGGCGGAAAGTAATAGCGCGCATGCGGGGATTCAAAAAACATAAAGGTAAAAAACGGCTTAGCGGTGTCACGTTTATCAATGAATGCAAGCAAATCACTGACATTGTCACGATCACTTTCCCAGCCTGACTGTGGTTTCTCAATTTCATGTAATTGGTCTGCGGGCACTTTTGCAAAAACAGTTTTATCAAACTCCGGGTATGAAAATTTAGCGCTGGTATAAAAACTCATTTGATAATCTTGTTGTTGCAACACATCAATAATCGACGCACCACGACGGGACTCTAAAAATGGAAACCAGTAATTACCTGGAATGCCAGTGAACATGCCAAATACGCCCATACGCGTGCCGTTGCCCGTGCTGTAATTGCGGGTAAAGCGCGCAGCATTTCTAGCAAACTCCCATGAATTGGGCATGATTTTTTCATCCAGCATATCTGCGCGCAGTGATTCAGAGGTCAGCCAAATAATATTGTAGGGTTTGGCAGGCCGCTGAAATTGGATAGGATTTAACGGATAGTTGAGTTTACCTTTTACTTTCAGTTTGGTGTCGCGCTGTGTTTTAAAACCAAGTCCAGCAAAAAAACCACGGGCTGAAACGGTTTGGTAAAAAGGTACTGATTCTGCTACCACATTCAACTGGTTGTTTGTGTAGCTATCAAGCGCAAAACCCATATGCACAACAATGGTAGTCATCATCACTGTAATGGGTAACCATTTAAACGATACAACAGCCTGCGTTTTATAGCGGTAAAAGCGCTGTGACAGCCATAAAATCAGCACCTGCACCAGCACAAACCCAAGTGCAATAAGTGCATAGCCCACGTCGGATGCAGTGCTTCCGCCCAAAGACTCAATACCGCCCGGTGTCATGACTAAATTGAGGATAAAGTCATTAAAAAACATGCCATAAAGCGCGAAAATTTTAGCATTGGCATACAGCAATAGCGTGGTGACGGCGGCGGTAATGACCGCTGTGATGTAGATAGGGCGTGGGTTGTTAGATCGCGTGATTCGGCCAACCAAGGCTGTGATTAACATCGAAGGTAATAAATAGTAGAGACCATACAGTAAAAAGGCCACTAACATAAAGCCAAAGGTCAACCAGCTTTGCTCCAATGCGCTGGTAAAGGAGATGGAATCAGAAACCAGCCACAGCACCAGCAAATAAGTCAGGGTGAAGTAAAGTGGCAGTATTTTTTTTTGTATGATGGAAGGCATTATTATTTTCAGGTGAATTGCGTTGGGCAATCGCTGCAATAAACGTGCCCCTGATTTTTTGCGACTAGAATGAAACTTTTACTATAGTTAACGTAATGATATTTATGAATTAAATTAAATTATATAATTTATTGTGATTGAACTTGAGCGTCAAATATCTTGGTGGTGTATGCAAAACATGCAGTATTTGTGCAGTTATTGCGCGTTTTTACTATTAAGAATGTGGAGTTGCAATTGAAGTGCTTAGTGACTATGTTGAGTGACTATGTTTTAATTCGCCTTATGTTTGTAACTAGACTAATGTCTTTCACCAGAATCAAAGAGAGTGCGTCTGAAGGCTGTTTGTATTCAGATTAAAAAAAGTGAACATCCCATTTAACAATATCGCTTTAATTGGTAAATTCCAAGACCGTGAAATGCGTGAGCATATTGTTGCGCTGGCTGAGTTTTTGCGCGCACGTCACCTGCATGTTTTATTGGAAACGGAGACCGCACGTTGTTGCGAAATCACTGACTACCCCATTCGAGCATTAACAGAATTTAATGGCGATATTGATTTAGCGATTGTGCTGGGCGGCGATGGTACGATGTTGGGTGTTGCACGAGCACTGCTTGAACACCAAGTGCCGCTTCTGGGAATAAATCGTGGACGCATTGGTTTTTTAACTGATATCAGTGCGCAAAATATGCTGGAAGATGTTGCTAAAGTGCTAGCAGGGGATTACAGCATAGAGCAACGTTTAATGCTGCAAACAAAAATCTTGCGTAAAGGCAAACTGCTGGGCGAAGGTGTGGCGCTCAATGATGTGGTGATAAGTAAAGGTGAGTTGGC
>JAKPIR010000014.1 GCA_029549705.1 Pseudomonadota bacterium
TTATGCCTATTTTTTTGAAAATTTACAAAGTAGCAGTGTGTAACAAATTGTGAAAAATGGCAATTTACTTTGATCTGGCTTTTTTTGTGCCGCTTGATATTTGTCACGAATATGTCATATTAAGGTCATAAACTAACGCTCAAGTAATTTCGAGGAAAAACCTGATGCCAGCCAATATATTAGTTGTTGAAGATGAACCGGCCATTCAAGAGTTGCTCGCGCTGAACATTACGCAGGCCGGGCACAACCCTATTCGCGCCCTTAGTGTAGAAATCGCGCAAAACTTAATGCGTGAGACCATTCCAGATTTAATTTTACTGGATTGGATGCTACCCGGCATGAATGGTTTAGAGTTTGCGCGAAAACTCAAATCAGATAATCTCACTAAAACCATCCCCATCATTATGCTCACCGCGCGCGGTGATGAGTACGACAAAGTACGCGGCTTAGAAGTTGGCGCGGATGATTATGTCACCAAGCCGTTTAGCCCGCGCGAACTCAACGCCAGAATTAAAGCCGTGTTGCGCCGCCGCGCGCCGCAAATGACAGACGATCCGATTGAAATCAATGGCTTGCGGCTAGACCCGACTAGTCATCGTGTGACAGGTCACCAAAAAATCGTCGATCTTGGCCCCACAGAATTCAGGCTGCTGCATTTTTTTATGACCAATGCCGAGCGCGTGCATACCCGCAGCCAATTACTGGACAAAGTTTGGGGTGACCGCGTATTTGTTGAGGACCGCACGGTAGACGTGCATATTCGCCGCTTGCGCAATGCCTTGGCGGTATCAGGTCATCAGGATTTAATTCAGACCGTACGTGGCTCTGGCTACCGATTATCTGAACAACACACCTGATTTTGATTATTCTTTATGATTTAAAAGCCATTTTCAGGTATTTAAATCTGTCGAGAAAAAATTGATGCTCTGCGAGCCTTTTAAATAAAGGCTCCCAGAGCATCGAAAAAGGTTAGCGTAAAAAATCGGGGCTATTCGTTAAATTTTCAACGCTGATGCGTTTAATCTTAAATCCTCGCTATAATTCATTCCATCATTCGTTATTTGAAAAACAATTTCCGTGCTTGATATTCGTTGGAAAGCTGCATTCACTATTTGCGCGCTCGGTATCATCTGCCTGTTTTTGTGGCTGATTACTAGCGCTACAACCGCGCTCACGGTATTCGCCATTGGACTTGGCCTTTATTTTATTCGCCATCTATTTTGGCTAAGCCAACTGCAAGATTGGTTAAAAAAACCTGCTCTCAACACCATCCCTGAGGGTTCTGGCGTATGGGAAGATGTGTTTACAGCGCTTTTGCGCTATGAACGCAATAATGTGCAGCAGCAAGCCGATCTCAGCGCGGCATTGGAGCGTTTTCAACTGGCTACCGCCGCCATGCCAGATGGCTTGGTGATTTTAAGCGCTAGCAACGCCATTGAATGGTGTACACCAAACGCAGAACGCCAATTGGGTCTGAATTTAAGCCAAGATAAAAACCTGCCGATTGTGAATTTGATTCGCAACAGCCATTTTATTGCTTACCTGTATAACGAGCAGTTTGATGAACCTTTCAAATTAGCGCCGACCCATCAACCTGAAAGTAGCCTTGAAATTGAGCTGATTCCACTGGCAAATCAGCAAAAACTCATGATTAGCCGCGATATGACGCAGCGCGAAAAAGTTGAAACCATGCGCCGTGATTTTATTGCCAATGTTTCGCATGAATTACGCACGCCGCTTACTGTGGTGGGTGGTTTTTTGGAAACGCTGAGCGATATGGAGGGCGCGATTCCAGCCAACTTGAAAACTTATTTCAATATGATGGAAGAGCAAACCAGCCGCATGCGGCGCATCATTGAAGACTTACTGACGCTATCCACTTTGGAAAGCAAAACCGAAAGCCCGGATGACCATGAAATCA
>JAKPIR010000147.1 GCA_029549705.1 Pseudomonadota bacterium
CTGTTTTTGAAGGAGTGCGAGTGGCGTTTTAACAACCCAACACCACAAGCACAGTTAGTACAATTGAAACAATGGGTTAAACAACATATGGGCTAGTTATCTAGGACAGCCCCAAAAGTTTTTTTGCAACCACGCCTCATAAAATTGAGCGGTATTGGTGCCAACTTCTATGTTATCCACTCCCATAAAAGCACCCACATAATGCGTATTGAATTTACTACCTAAGTCACTCTGGTAAACAAAATTAGCGGTGGTTTCTTTAAAACCTAAAAGCTTATCCAAATCAAAAGTGGCTCTGACTTCAGTATGGCCCAGCCAAGCAGTACCGCGCTTTAACCCGCCAGAAACATTCGATAGCACATCACTTTTGTGCATCACGCCAATATCTACCCCTTTGCTGTACCACGTCTGACGCAATCCGCCCCAATCGCCCGTCAGCGTATCTTCTTGCCAATTGGGAGAAGGCGCTACATCTGCCCTAGCCTGATGATTAGCACAGCAAAGAAGAACAAACTCGCAGTTAAAAAAGAAACAAGAAATGGTTTTTTGGACTGAACTAAACTTTGATGTAAATTGGACATGCTATTTTTACCAATAAATTAACGAATACTTAACAGTTGACTGCTAAGTGCTTATTAATAACATCGGTAAAAACGGCTGAAACTTGATATTGAGAAAAAATTCTTTTGTAAAAAAAAGTAAACTCAACAGGCAAAAAAATACCCCTGTTGAGGGGTTATGAATGTTTGTGGCGGAAGAGGTGAGATTCGAACTCACGGTGGGCGTGAACCCACGACAGTTTTCAAGACTGTAGCATTAAACCGCTCTGCCACTCTTCCGTCTAGATTTGCTTGCTTGCAAATTAAGGCGTGATTATAGCAAAAATTTATTCACTTTGAATATTAAGACGGTTAAATTTACTTAAAAAACTATTTTCAGGCAATTTTTCACAATCAATCACATTGAAATTGTACACAAAAATGTAAGGAAAATCTCTCAAAAACACTCGAGAAAAAATAAATGCCCTGGAAGCCTTGTAAATAAAGGCTTGCAGAGCATCAAAAAGATTTGTGATTAATTTTGATTAAAAACTTATGTTTTTTTAGTGATTAAACGCTTATTGTGCAGTGCCTTTTTTAACTCCTTTGACTTCCACCACTACGCGACGATTAGGCTGTAAGCATTCAGTTAAGGCTTTGGTCGGTTTGGTTGATGTGCCGCATTCTGCAACTTGGTCAGCCTCACCTTTGCCGTAAGTTTCAATCACATGTGTAAAGCCTTTTGACTGCAAGTAGGCTTTAACTGTTTGCGCACGGCGCTCTGAGAGTTTTTGGTTATAGCTTTCTGAGCCCAAACGGTCGGTATAGCCGGTTAATTTAATGCTATCAATCACCACATAGCCATCGTTGATTTTAGCGGCAATTTCATCCAGTGTTTGTTTGCCTGCGGGCAGTAAATCATCGCCTGCTGATTTGTTAAATTTAAACAGTGCATCGGCCGCTATGCTGACTTGCTCGATGGTTTCAATCGGCGCAACCACAGGCGCAGCCGCAACTGGAGCCGGTGGTGGCAAGCAACTGTCACCTATCGCTTCGGCCTCAGCGATTAAGTCTTCAGCGATTTGCACATAAGGTTTGGCATGACGCCAGCCTTGCTGTTTGTGCTCATTACCTGCATGCACCAGTTCTACCTCGGCACAAGCCACTTTTTGTGCATAGCAGGTTTTGCCGGGGGCTTGCATCAATGTGCCGGCTTTTGCCCACAAATCTTCGCGCAATTTATCGGCATTATTGACCAGTGGCGTTTGTTCGCCTGGATTTGGCGTACTATTTTGCTCAAGTGCAGTTAAAATTCCCGCGGATTGACTGAGGGCCTCTTGCGGAAAGGCAGAGCGGTCATTGCGCGTATACTCGTGCAATGACACATCCAGCCAGCACTGCGCTTTAGATAAGTGATAGTCGGCAACAGGAATGCCCGTTTCATTCAGCGCTTTAATTCTGGCTTGCGTTGCCGTATAAGTGGCTTGGTCCGCTCGAACAGCTTGGTCGGTAATACGATCTTTCACTTCATTCAACACTGGTTCTGTGGCAGCCGCAGCCTCCTCAGCTTGCGCCACATTGGCGGCAAATAATGCGCTTACCAATAAACTAATGGATGCAAAAGCTTTTAAACCAGTAAATGTTGTTTGTTTTTTCATAGTTGCCTCTAACTCGGTCAGTAATTTATAGGTTAATTTGTAATTTCTGGCGCAGATGCTGTGCGTTCCAGCACGCGATTGACTTGCTCGTTTTTACCTGAAAATA
>JAKPIR010000017.1 GCA_029549705.1 Pseudomonadota bacterium
ATAAACCGCCTTGTTGCGAACAGTACCTTCATCGCGTATCTTGACGCGTAACGCGTCAAAGAAGACCAGCGGGTACATGGGTTCTAAAGGCCGGTTTTGCCATTCCAGCACTTCGTCCATGACTTCGCTGGTAATGGTGGATATCAGATCCGGGGATACTTCCAGTCCGTAGAGTTCGGTCAGATGCCCTTGTATTTCTCGAACCGGCAATCCTCTGGCATATAGCGAGATGACCTTGTCATCAAATCCGGGCAGGCGGCGTTGGTGCTTGGCAATGAGTTGCGGCTCAAAGCTGCCGTCACGGTCACGCGGAATGTCGAGTGCCAGACGGGTTTCTGCTGCAAGTACGGTCTTTTTGCTGCTGCCGTTCTTGTGATTGCGTGATCCAACTTCCGCACTACGTTGCTGCGTTAGATGGTGATCCAGCTCGGCTTGCAGCATGCGTTCTGCAAGTGCTTTCTTGAGTTGGCCAAACAATCCTGCGTCACTGAACATGGATTGTGGATCTGATGGATTTACCCCTTCAAGCAGTTTGTCCAGGGTGGCTTGGTCGATCTTTGTCATACGAGTCCTTTCTATTGCTACTCATTATCGTCGTATGACTTCTTTCACACAAAATTTCTGACAGGCTCTTAACTGGATCAACATTAAAGCGACTTCCCCAAGAGTCTTTATCTTGATGATTAAGTTCCAAACCAGCCAGCAAGGCATGCTTCATGCCAAACCCATCAACGTCCAGCATTAAATCCGTTTGATTAAAGATGCCTTTGTCCTCACGCAAGATATGCGTATGTTGCCGTGTAAATGTTGTCGCAGTAAAGCCAGGTGCGCGTGTATCGTTTCTGTCTTGATCTAAATCAGTCGCTCTAAATACATTGCGAATTTTTAACCCGCTATCAAATACATGGTCAAAGCTAATGGTGGCACCTGAACTGTGCGTTTGTATCACATCGTCTTTTTTTGCATTAAGTGAACCATAATATTGGCTTCTTTTAACATTTAACGGGCCGCCAATACGAAAAGGAACACCTAAATCATCTACTCTGCGGTCATCTAGATAATCAATTTGAAAGAGCAAGCTTGTTGAATCTGATGGTTTGAATAAAATAGAAGGAGCAATCAGGTGGCGTTCTAAGAAATATTGATCTCGAAAGCTTTCTGAATCTTCAACACTTGCGGCTAAACGAACGGCCACGGTATCGCTAAGTGGTTGGTTAAAATCAATTTCACCACGTTTAACATTATATGAACCCGCGATGCCTCCCACTTCATACAAAGTTTCAAACATCGGTTTTTTTGTGATGCGGTTAATTAACCCACCAGAGCCACCTCGACCATATAGCGCGGATGCAGGACCTTTTATCACTTCAATCCGCTCAATATTGGCTAAATCGCGAAAGTAAGTTGCATCATCACGAAAACCGTCAACTAAGTTATCAGTTTGCGAGCTAAAGCCACGAATCAACACTTGGTCGCGCGCGCCATCGCCTGCCAAAACACTCACACCAGGCACGCTATGCAAGGTATCGTTAAGCGATCGCGCTCCTTGGTCTCTCCAAGTTTCTTTTGTCACCACATTAATCGTTTGCGGAATATCTCTAAGGGGTGCGTTTGTTTTGGTACCCGTTGTTGTATTTGCAGGCTGATATAAGCCACCAGTATCTTTAGTTGCACGAATGTTTATTTTGCCTAACTCGACCTCTTCCACTTTCGCAGTTGACTTTTCAATCTCGCTTGAACTTTCGGCGGCAGCCTCTCTAACGGTTTCTTCGGCTACTGACGCAAAGGGTAAAGCTAACAATGAGGCAAGCACCGCTAGCGTAATATGTTTGAGTTTAAAGTTTGTTTGTTGCATTTGATTCCCCTATATTTGCGTTTATTATCACTGCATTTATTTAACCGTTGCCTCAATCACCAGCGCGCTGCTGACTTTCTTAGCTACCCAACTGATATTTTCATTACTTACTACTTTTGGTAAAGCTTCACCAAAAAACTGCTTGGCGACTGTGTAGCTTTGCCCTGTTTTCACTAAGGCAGCGTTACTCACAATCGGCTTAATCGTCGTCGTGCTATCGGCTGTACTTAAACCTTGGGCATCTGCAATTTTGAGTGTGCCTTGAATAGCGCCCTTGCTTTTGTCCGAAGATTCGTCCGCACCAATCACAGGGCTAAGCGTTACATGGCTACCTGCCACCGTCGCTATCGTCACATCGCCTGTAATAATGCCGCTGTTTTCTAACGTAAAGGATTTATCGGGGTTGGCGTCTAAAAATTCAGCTTCCGTGTTATAGCTAAGCTCTTCATTACCTGCCATGAACCATTTTGAAGGTAAGCAGCCTTTGAGTGGCACATCTGGCGCCAAGCAAGTTGTGGCAGATTGTCCTGCGGCAAACGTGCCAACTGGATAATTGTTGGTGGCGTTAGTCGCGGCATATTTGTAAATAAAGGTTTGATTGACATTGATATTGCCCGCAATCGTGCCGCTATTGGTGAGTTTGTGGTCACCAGCGCCTAGCACGAGGTTTTGCATTGCGCCGCTGTTGTCAATCACGCTATCGCGCCTGCCTGCCACTTTCATAAAGGCTTGGTCGTAGCCAGCTACTTTTGAAGCCATTTCAGCTAAACCGTTCACATCCACCATGCGCACATCGCCGATAATTTTGCCTGTATTTTTTAGTGCAGTTTTACCAATAATGATTTGCAAAAATCCATCTTCCACCTCGTTAAATGGGGCTTCGTAGCTCACAATCGCCACGCCGCCACCAAAGTTGCCTGCGCCTTTGTTGTAGCTAATCGTGCCATCGTTAGTGATATTTAACAGGTTTGAGCGCATATATAAGGCTGCCACCAAATCACCACTGCCTGAAATTGTGCCGCTTTTGTGGTTATGGACTGTGGATTCCATTTGCTCTTCTTCAGTAAAAAAGCCTGCCGCATAAGCAATATTGCGCGCCTCGCCGTAACTGGTGCTGGCTACTTTAATTTTTTCTGCGCCTTTTACAGTACCTTTTAAACTGGCGGCGGTGTTAGCAGTAATTATGAGCGGCTGAGTGCGCTCTGCCGAAATAGTACCGTAGTTTTCTAAAGCAAAAGTGTCTGCTTTTCCCGCCGCGGCAACCGCCCAAACCTTGCCAATACCTGCATGTTTAGCCGTAATAGTGCCGTGATTTTCCACCACATTATGGCCGTGTAATTCTGTATCTACGCCAATTGCGCCAGAATCAAAGCCATAGGTAGTGACAGTGCCGTTAACCATAGCTGCTTTCATAGGCGGCGTGCCATCGGCAAATACAGTTTTGGTGCTAACGGTAGAAGTTGCAATTGGCTTGGTTAAATTTTTAGCACTTACTTCTACTGAAACCACACCACCTACTTGGTTCACCAATTTAGCCTGGTCGCCACCAAGCAGCACTGCAATATTATTCACTTTACTTGTGCTATTGTTTTGAATCGTGCCGCTATTATTGAGCCTACTATCGGCGTTAATTAAAGCAGAAGCACTCACTATAGGTGTGGCAAACGCGCCTGTTTGGTCGTTAGTCGTCCACAATTGCACGCGTGGATTGGGTGAAACCATTGCACCTTTGGCAATATTTACCGTTAATTTATTCAGTAAATTACTACCTTCTGGCGCATTCGGATTGGTCTCGCTTAAGTTGCTGGTGTTCATCATGGTTTGATTGACGCGGGCAAGATAGCCGTGCGTAAGATTGCCTTTGCAAGCCACCGTGCTAGTAGCTAGCTTGTTACAAGCGGCAGACGCGGTTACTGCATTTAAAGCCGCAATAACAGCCACAAATATTTGCTTACGAATGTGCATGAATAAACCTTTAGTTAGTGTGCCACCCAGAATTAAGGGGCGTTGTATTAGAACGCAACTAGGCTAAAGATAATACGAACATCATTCACATATTGATACAGGAGAAATTCCCGAAGATTGATTTGTGATGAAGAAGTTTATAGCAGGATTGATGCTGAATATAAGCGACTAGTGGCGCAAGCCAACTTTGCGTTTAAATAAGCGTTTGTTAGCGAAAATTTGTTTGATCTTTTGCCAAAACCAACCCAACAAAATAAAGCCCATCGCGATGAGGGCAAAAACCCAGCGCGCATCACGCTCGGCCATGGCTTCTTTTTGAAAGTCTGCATTCTTTAGCGCATTCACAGCATCTTTTGGGGTATTGATACGTACTAGTTCAAAACCTGAGGCGAGAGAAATAGCTTGCATAAATACTTTATTAAAAGAAGAAGTATGCTCGGTAACTTCGTCTAATGTTCCTTCAGGGGCATGTTCGCCTGGTGCCAATGCACGCACGGCAGCAAGTAAATTCGGATGATTGCCCTCAAGAACTGCATCTTCACGCGTCCAGTAGCCAATAATTTCATCCCTTTGGTTGAGTCGGGGTACTGGCTGAAGTGCGTCACCACCCACACCCAAGATTAGGCCATGAACTTTTCCGCGTAACTTTGAAAGTTCAGTCACAATAGGTGCACTTCGCGCAGGCATTTCATCACCATCTGAAATGTAGACCAAATTTAGATTTCTTTTCTTTGCTTCCTTAATGGAGACGGTAAGCGCATCAGTCACCCATGAATCACCTATCCAGCGCATCCTTCGATCAAGCCCAGATACAACTTGATCAATTGCAGGAAAATGACGGCATACTTCCAAGGGTTCAAATAATACCGTAGATTCATCGCCTGCAAATAAAGCAACCGATACTTTTGAACCACATGGTAGGCTTGCCATCCCTTCACGCACGGCAAGTTTGGCAAGGGTTAAGCGATCAGTTTGTGGTTTAGGAAAATCCACATCGCGTACATTCATACTCTCGCTGATGTCAATAACAAAGAGTGTATCTTGAACAACGCTTTTCAGTTGGGTTTGCGGTTCAAACCATACTGGGAATAAAGCCAACCCAGCCAGCAAATACCAAATTGAGCCATTTTGCACGGCATGACGCAGATGAACGAGGAAGTGTCCCCACCAATGTTTTAGGTTATGGTGCATTAAAATCACTCAAACAATAATGCCGTCATACCGACAAAAGTCGGCATCCAGCGTCTTTTAGCGATATTTGCCAAATTTCTGACTAAAGTCACTGGATTCCGTGTCAAGCACGGAATGACAAGATACTTATTTAGACTTACTAATGACAATCTACAAGTAATCATTTATGGCAAACCTCTGCGCGTATTATCTTTCATCAACGCCGTGCCATTTTGCTGATACGGCTGTAAACCTATGGTGCCATCTGGAGAGTTTTCATATCCCTCAGTACGCTTTTCTGGGCTTAGCCTATCTATCAACTCTAAATTATAGCGTGCATCATACATATCTGGCTTGAGTCGCAATGCGCCTTTATAGGCTTCACGCGCCAGCAATACACGCTCAACTGCGCGACGATGTGATCCGCCCTTCTCAATATTGGATGCTGCCATTGCGGCTTCAAAATGGACATTCGCTATACCATATTTGGCGCGGGCGCGTAGCTCAGGGTTGAGCGACACCTCAGCAATATTAAATGCCTTTTGCGCTTCAACCGGCTTATTTTGGCGAGCCAATAAATAACCTACACTATAGGCTTTTAAATACTCATCATTTTTTAATGGTTGCTTCAAAATGCTTTTGTTTTGATATGCAATATTAAGTTGATGCGCCTTCCACCATAAGCTAAAAAAATAGGCTGATGCGATTAAACATAATATAGTGACGCCAAGTAAAGCCTTGGGTAAGTTATCTAATAGTTTATAGCGTAATTTATTTTTTATTTTCATATAGTTGCCTGCAATAATCTGCTCTAACAGAGTGCGTTTTACCGTGCACTAAAGGCATGAAAGTTACGCTTTCCATGCTTTAATCTCAATCTGTTTCAGCCAAAAAAGTGCCCCCAATAAAAGTATGCTCAGCACATAAAAATACACGGCATAGTCTTGGCGCGGCAGACGATACTCGTAGCGCGTTGGCTTATTGGTCATGCGGGCAATTTCTGCCACTGCGTTTTTTAGACCCGCCTCACTATTTACCTCAAAGGCTTGGTAGGGAATTTCAAGTTCTTCAAAAAGTTTATTCATGGCAACATTTTGGTTGATTTCAATTTGTTGCAATTCTGCCTGCGGCACATATTCGTTATCCCCCGCGATGACCGAACTCAAAATGTTTTTTTCAGCACCCGCGTGAACGTACACCCAAATTAATTTGGCGCGTGTTTGCTTGAATGCATTTTTTAAAATAACTCTATCGGCTGGCTCAATGACAGCATCACCATCGGAAACCAACATCACCAAGCGAGATGCGGTGAATGGGCGATTATTAAAATAATCTAAGCCCATCGCTAAAGCCCGATTGAGCGCGGTGAATCCTGAGCTATTGGCTTCAGCACTTAACATTGCAGCTTTGGCCAACTCACGATCAGCCGAAAGTGGCGCAACTCTAATGGGCGCAGCATTAAAAGCCACAACACCAAAGGTATCCGCTGGTCGCTCATCCATAAACTTAAGCAACACTTTGCGTGAAGCTTCAATTTTACTAATCGGTTTCGCGTTCACACTTTGATCAAAATTTTGCAAAGGCTCAGACATACTGCCGCTACGGTCTAACACCACCACAATTTCAGCACCTTCGCCCACTTTGGTGACTGTACCGCCCTCGGTAAATGGCGCAGCGGCGGCAATAATTAACACAGCAAGTGTTAAAGCCGCCAACGCGCGTACGCCCCAACGTAAACAACTCGAAATGATGTCTTTAGGCCAGTCTTCTAAGCCAGGAAAGCCAAACTGTTTTACGCCATATGAAATAAACGGCAATAAAGCGGATGGCAATAACCACAATAATTCAGGTTTTAAAAAATGTATCGCGTTCATTAAGCGTGGACTTTTTTACTTAAATGTACTGCTTTTACCTTGCGTTTACGCAACTGCCGGCGCATCAGTCGTTCTGCCATGGCCGCGCGCTGAATCCATGCCTTGGTTGTGTTTACATCAATCGCATTTGCCTGTGCATTTTTGCCATGAAATGCTTGCCATGAATCTTCAAAAAACTTCGCAATGTCTAATTTTTCAGAAATCAAATATGGGCATTTTTCAAACAAGTCTTGCAAGGTATTTGGATATAAACTTTGCCCCGCACTTGCCGCTAAGCCGCTATGGATGTTACGCAAATCCTTCATACTGAATGTGCTTTCTCGATGTTGCCGTATTTGTCGCGCTAACTTTGTCAATGGACCTGGGTTACGCGGCCACCACGAAATTTTGTCTTGTAACCATAGCCAAAAACCACCAAGCAATAACCCAAGACTTAGTAATATCAATGCGATTGTTAATGGCGTTTGCGTATCAAAGCTTAGCGGTGGCGCATGCGGACGATGACTTTTTTCCTCAATTTGCGGCGGCAGCACGGGGGACAAATGAATGCCTTGGGCTGGAATTGTCAGGGTTAAAGGCTTTGTATTCCCTTTTTCTGGTGGAATAGTTTGCAGGGCAATTGCAGGAATAAATATCGTTTGCGCCATTTCTACTGTACCAAAAATTTGCCAAGTAAAATCAAGCGTAACTTTTGTGCTTTCGTCTTTATTGTTGCTGGATTGAAACTTTACTTCTCGTAAATCCAACCAGTTGTTCACGGGGCCTTTAAGTGGCACACTGTTAGGGTCAAACACCTGCCCTTTCTTTAGCTGAAGCACAGCATGCATGTCAATTAAATCGCCAATCGTGTAGCCATTTGTACGCATAGTGACTTTTATCGGCGAGACTAAAGCAGGGCTTAATGGCTCTGTTTTTTTTATTTCCGCCACCGCAATATTTTGAACAAAAAATAGGCCGCTAAATAAAAACACGCTAATCAGCATCTTAAAATTAATACATTGTTTAATCATCGTCAAATAATAGGTGCTTGGTGAACCGCTCGTTGTGTAAACACTACAGTCTGTGTAGACAAGACTGAAATGTCTGAAATAATCTTTGTCAGTCACGCGCTACGCTCCATAAAATATTCTGTTAATAATGCCGAACTAAACTCGCCCCGCACCACAAATGGCTTATTGCCATACATTCGGCTGGCTTCCTCAACCGACTGAATATGTTGTGCTCTAATTTCAGCAATTTGCGCACGCAAACTGGCGCGCATCCAGACAAATTGTCCAGACCCTGTTTCAGCATCACGTAAAATCGCAATGCCGCTTTTTGGCAGTTCATCTAACTCTGTGGGGTCTTGCAACATCACTGGAATAACATCGTGATGACCTAGTTTTTTGAGTAATGATTTAAGTTTGCCTGCTTTCCAGCGAAAATCTGATACTAAAAAAACTAGGCAGCGTTTTTGCGGTAAATAAGGCACTACAGAAAACAAGCCATCCGCGTGCTGGCCTTGAGGCTTGATTTTTAAAAAGTGATGCTTTACCCAAAGCCAAGCACCGCGGTTTGCTTTGGGTGGCAGCATACATTGCTTGTTAATTGTTTCGCTTGCCGCATACAGGCCAAAGGCATCGCCAGAACGATATGCCGAAAGCGCTAACTGCGAAGAAATTTCTTGTGCCACATGCATACGATTGACCTTGCCAACATACCCCATCGATGCGGACGTATCGACCAGCACAATCACCTTTAACGCTGAATTGAGATTAAAATCACGCACCCAAATATTTTCAAAAGGGTCACGCAGGCTGGCACGTAAATCTAGGCGTCGTGGGTCAGGATTATCTCTTAGCAAAACCACTGAACGAAGCTGGTCGCCCGTACCAGCGACTAAGCCGTGGCTTGCCCCAGGTTGATGTCCAGAAGGACGCCAACGCACGTGATAGTGGATTAATGGTTGCTGTGCCATGATTAAGATTTTTGTAGGAGCGGTCTGTGACCGCGAATCAATGCTTCGCGGTCACAGACCGCTCCTACAAGAGTACTAACAAAATTACTGACTACTTTCACAATTATTAAGGCGTAGGTACGCTATGCAAAATCGCTTGCGTATAAGCCTTTGCCAGCCAACTGCGTTGCAACTCATAAATCGGCGTAAAAAATACCCGATGTGCCACCACTTGGTGAAACACCGCCGCCACATCTTGCGGGGCAAGTTGTAGTCGACCATCTAACCAAGCAGAAACCTTGGCCGCACGCACCAACATACTCGTGCCACGCGGCCCCATGCCAGCAATCATCAGTTCATCCATCTCCACATCGGGCAGTTGAATGCCGTAATCTTGCGGGCGGTGCGTGGCTTTGCGTAAATGCTCAACAAAATCTTGCACAGCCTCACCTGCGGTTACTGAATTTTGTATCACGGGTGCAAATGGCGTGAGCGCATCAAAGCCCACATTGCCTGCCGTGACTTGCTCAATCAATTGATCTGTATTGTGAAAGCGCGTATCAAACGTAAGTGCTTTATGCACGCTGCTATCATTGGCAGGGTTGATTTCTAGCTCCATTAAAAAGCGATCCCGCGCCGCGCCTGGCAGTTCAAACGTTTCTTCTTTTTCTACCGCGTTACGGTCAGCAAACACTAATAAATGGGGGAAGTAATACTCTTTATTGAACGCTGTGACGCTACGCTCTGCCATCACGCGCAACAATAGCGAATGCACTTGCGGACGAGCACGGTTAATTTCATTAAAGAAAAATACTGATAAATTTTCGCCTTGCCCTAAAATGGGGCCAGGATCCACGCGCGGTTTGCCGTCTTGGTCAATATAAGTGTGGTAAATTAAATCTTGCGGCATTAAATCAATGGTGCCTTCAATACGCTGATAACCACCACCCAAACCACGCGCCGCCGCACGTAATAGCGTGGTTTTACCCACCCCCACATTGCCTTCAAGCAGCACATGTCCACGCGCGAATATGGCAATCACGAGTGCTCTAATCGCTGGTGCTAAACCGATAACGGTGCCATTCAATTCTTTTTCATAAGTTAAAGCGCGATTGCGCCAATCTTCTAGCTTATTTTCTTGCATATCTGCCCCGATTATTTTGGCTCTTTATGAAAGCAGCACTGAAATATTGATATGGCACTATTACACGTTAGCACCTAAGTAATTAGGGAGTTTTTCCTAACTTACATTGGGAAAGTCACTACTCAAGGTCAACCAGTTTCTATTTACTTGATGGTCCAACTTGGCTAGTTGAAACAATATTGCAGCGATCTATAAAACTGATTTACAGGAGCGCCATGGCAGATTGGGATAAACTCCCAAGAATTTTAAGAGACCTTCCCTTACGCGGAGCAGTTTGAGACGTTAAAATTGTTTTCAGTTAATCTCCAAAGTTAACTAGCAACAAACTTTAAGGCCACGCTTCACGCGTGGCCTTTTTTTACTTATCAGCACTAGTGTGCTGAAGGTTTAGTATCAGGCGGCAACTTTGCATGCCAGTTACTGGCAGCTAACTTTGCGGCAGCGATTTCTTCGGCTTTCATGGATTTAGCTAATGCATCGCGCGCTTGCTGCGCACCCACGTGCTCTTGTTTTGCAGCAAGCTCTAACCACATATAGGCTTCTTTTGCATCTTTTTTTACCGCTATGCCGTCACGGTAGAGCTGGCCTAATTCATATTCAGCTTTATGATGACCTTGTTCAGCTGATTTACGTATCCATTGTTCGGCCTGTTTCACATCTTTTCGAATACCGTTACCATCTAGGTAATTTTTACCCAAGGCTAACTGCGCCTTATAGTGATGTTGCTCGGCTGCTTTTCGGTACCAATCGTTTGCCAATTTACCATCCGCTTTCGTACCCCGACCTACCGTATATAGGCGCCCTAGCGCAAATTGCGACAATATATGGCCTTGCTTGGCTGCTTTTTCAAACCATTTAAATGACTCCACGTCGTCTTGCTGCATGCCCTGTGCTTGAGCATACATCACGCCCAGATTGTATTGCGCATCTTGATGCCCCTGTGCGCCTGCTTTTTTATACCACTCAGCGGCGGCGGCGTAGTCTTGTTTCACACCTTGGCCTTCGTCGTACATCATGCCCAAAATGTGCTGAGCTTGCACATCGCCTTTATCTGCCAGTGGCTTAAATTCTTTCAGCGCAGTAGCAAAGTCACGCGCCATAAAGGCGGCTTTGCCCTCATCAAAACCTGCGATAACTTCACAAGAAGCAAATGCCGTGATGGCGATAAAAATACTATTTAATAATTTTTTCTTCATACTTTTCCTTGATTGATGTTATGACAATTACCTGTTGCAAATGACCACTAGAATGCTTTTGAATATTCAATCTATTGTTCATCATTAAGAAAATAATCACTTAGTTATCAACACTAAAATCTATCGAGCAAAAAACGTTGCCCTGCGCGCCTTATAAATAGCGCCTCACAGAGCATCGTCCAAGAACAGTAATACTTTTAACCCTCAATAAGTCCATGTCTTATTGCAAATCTCACCATTTCAATGGGGCTAGAAACGTCTAATTTTTGCTTAATAATCGTGTAGTAATTCGCCACTGTTTTTTGGCTAATTTTGAGCATTTCTGCAACTTCTTCTACTTTTTTTCCATCCGCTAGCAGTCTAAACACCTCAAATTCACGTGCAGATAGCTGATGCACCGGGTCATCCTCGCCTGTTAATGTTTGCAATGCAATTTTTTGTGCAATCTCAGCACTTAAAAATGTTTTACCTTTCAACACTTCGTTAACTGCACGGATTAAATCTTCAGCTACACCTGTTTTGGTCACGTAGCCCTTCACGCCTGCTTTGAGCGCTTGAGAAGCAAAAGAGGCGGTTTCATGCATCGAAAATATTATGATTCTTGCTGCAGGAAACCGTTTGATAATTCTTCGAGCAGACTCTAGCCCACCCATACCAGGCATCGACAAATCCATCACTACGACATCTGGCAAAAAGTCACCGTACAATTGATACGCTTGCTCACCTGATTCAGCCTCAGAAATCACTTCCAGGCCTTTGTTAAGCTCAAGTAAGCGCCTCAGGCCAGAACGCACCACGGCATGATCATCCACCAGTAATAATTTTACGTTAGCCATTAGAGCGCACCCTTTGTATCCATCACAGCATTGGGGGGCTGTTTGGGTAATTTCACGCTAATTTTTGTGCCATGTTGCACAAACGTATTCTGCAAAGTTTCTCCCTGAATAAAATTTGATTCAATTGCAATTTCTCCCATCAAGCCTTGAATGCGCTCTCTCATGCCCGCCAAACCATAACCCTGTGAATGGTGATTCTGGTCAAATCCCAATCCGTCATCTTCTATATGTAAATAAATAAACTGCTCGTCTCGTCGCACATTTATCACAACGCGATGCGCCTTTGCATGTTTGGCGATATTCGTTAAACATTCCTGCACCACGCGATAAGCAGTAATCGACACTGCTTCATCTAGGGGGCCAATATCTTTTGCAATGCTATGAATGACCGTGATTTGCCTACAGCGTTGCCGCCAATGATGAATGAGTTCTCCTAACGCCAAACCAAGCCCTAACTCATCTAAAGTACGTGGGCGCAGGTGCTGCAAAATCTCGTGTACCATGTCCATCATCTGATGGGTCACACTACTAATTGCTTTTGCACTTTCTTTTGCCAGCGACAATTTTTTACCATTTAATATTGCGCTGGCATCCACATGAATTGCCGTGAGGTATTGCCCAATTTCATCGTGAATGTCCCGTGCTAAATTTTTTCTTTCGTCTTCTTGCAATCGAATGATTTGCTGTGTTAGTCGATGATTGCTCTGCGTGCTTTTTTGTAAGTTATCAGCCATTGCATTAAATTTTTTACCAATTGCATTCAGCTCCACCTGCTTAAACTCTGGTAGCCGATTACTAAATTGACCATTTTCCATTTGCGTGAGCGCTTCTATAATTCGATTCACTGGCCTAAATGTATAACGCACAGCAAAATACACTAACAAATTAATCAATATAAAAAATATCCCCGCCATCCCAATCAAGCCTACCGTGTCATCCCAAACTTCCGCAATCTCGTAGCTTGGGTCGGGGGTCACGACGAGTTCACCTACATAACGACCACTGAGTATGATGTTTCTGACTTGTCTTTCTAGGCCCGCATCCTTCAGCCCCATTGCGTTTACAAACCAGTCTGGCGGTGAATCGTCTGGTGGCACCAGACTTGATCGATTGCTCTCCCTTAGCCGCCCGTTAATATCAAAAAATTCAATTTTTAAATGTCGAATATTGCCTAACTCATTCAATCTAAAAACAGAAGCTTTTGTTGAGTTATTGATCCAGCCAAAATCAGTGGAATAATGCAGAATTTCGGCATCTAACAAATGCAGGGCTAAGTTTGCCGTTGAAGTCACTTCAGCGCGTACATCTTCACTCGCATTTTTAACAATGAGTACAGCACTGGCACTCAGTAACATGAGTAACAAGCCAGTAATAATCAAATTTAGTTTAAGCTGTAAACTCATAGATGCACATTTTCTAATACTAGCTATATTAAAGGTTTAGGTAATATATATCTTGGGAATAATTCCCGATAACCTACGAATCATCTTTATATTTTTGAGTTTGCTACGCAGCCACCTTAAGTCAACAAAAGCTCACTTAAGGTTGTGACCCCGCACCAGTTACTGCTTAAAAATAAATTTAAAATCTACTCTAGCAAAAAAAACACCTCGCCGAAGCGAGGTGTTTTATGAACTACGTTGTAGTAGCTACAACTTAAATCTTACTCAAAAAAGCAGTAAGTTAAATTATAGGCTGAATACGTTTAATGCACCACCGCCAGGAGCAGCGTTGTATTTTACGAGTTCAGCGTAACCACCAGCAGCACCTAGGGCGTCTGTTGGAGTAGTTAAGCCAAGGTTCATCGCAACGCCAGCCCAGCCACCAATACCTGATAGCACGCCAACGTATTGTTTACCTTTGTTACCGTAGGTGAATGCATTACCAATCACGCCAGAACCCACTTGGAATTTCCAAAGTTCTTTACCTGTTTTTGCATCAACCGCTTTTAACCAACGCTCTAGTGTGCCGTAGAACACTAAATCAGTTGCAGTGGTTAACACGCCACCCCAAGCTGAGAATTTCTCTTTGTTGTACCATACTTTTTTGTTGGTCATTGGGTCATAAGCAGCAAAGCCACCCATCACGCCGTCAGGACCTGGGAACATGGTCAATGTCGCACCAACCCATGGTTGACCAGCAACGTATTTAGACTCAACTGGCTCGTATGTCATACACACGTGGTTCAATGGTGAATAGATCAAACCTGTTTTTGGTGAGTATGCAGCTGGTTGTTGGTCTTTTGTACCCAATGCAGATGGGCAAACGCCTTTAGCATTGTAGTCTTGGTGAGTTGAAGCTGAAGCCAATTTGTCTGGCACACCAGTTTTCAAATCAACGCCAGTTGCCCAGTTAACGAATGGGTGCACTTTTTCAGCAGCCACTAATTTACCGTTACCAGCTTGCCATGTGTATGCAAAACCGTTACGGTCATGGTGCCAAGCGTATGTTTTACCACCTTTGTCGAACAAGATAACTTCGTTAATACCGTCGTAATCCCACTCATCGTGTGGCGTCATTTGCATACCCCAACGTGCCATACCTGTATCAACATCACGTGCAAATACAGTCATAGACCATTTGTTGTCGCCTGGACGTACATCTGGGTTCCAAACAGAAGGGTTACCTGTTCCGTAGTAAACCAAGTTTGTACGTGCATCATACGGCCACCAGCCCCATGTAGAGCCGCCGCCATGTTGCCAACCGTCTTTAACAGCTTGTGGTTTCAACCATGTACGTGTGCCTAGATCTTTTTCACCAATTTTTAATTGGTCGTTAGGTAATTTTTTGAAAGAACCACCTTGTTTGTTACCACCGTTTACATCAGCATAA
>JAKPIR010000168.1 GCA_029549705.1 Pseudomonadota bacterium
TATTTTATTTAACCACTTGGCTGACTGTGCAGTGCGTGCTTCAAAAGTGCTGGCGATGATGACCGCAGTGAGTGAAGATGCAAAGTTTGAAGAGCACTTTGCGGAAATCCGAAAAATTGAATCTGAGGCTGACGGCTATACCAAAGAGATTTTACTCTCTCTCCACAAAACCTTTATTACCCCGTTTGACCGCCGCGAAATCCGCGAGCTTGCCATGGCACTTGATGACATTATCGACTTTATGGAAGACATTCCACAAAGTGCAAAAATCTACGGCCGATCAAGTTTTACGCCTGAAATGGTAGCCCTTGCGCAAATTTTATTACGTGCTTCTGAAAAAGTACGCGATACAGTTCACATGTTGGGTGACATGAAAAATGCCGAACGCATTTTACGTACCTGTGAAGAAATCAATCTGATTGAAGGCGAGGGCGACCACGTCATGCGTGCAGGTGTGCAGCGCCTGTTTGCTGAAGAATCAGACGCGCGCACCATTATGCGTTCAAAAGTACTCTACGATTTATTTGAAGAAGCGATTGACAGCTGCCAAGATGTATCGGATGTCATTCACGGCGTTGTGTTAGAGCGCATATAAGGGGTTAACATGGAACACGCAATCGTCATTATGGCGGTGCTGGTGGTGGTAGCCCTCATATTCGACTTTATGAATGGCTTTCACGACGCAGCTAACTCTATCGCGCTCATGGTTTCCACGCGCTTATTAACACCACAAGCTGCAGTTTTATGGGCGGCTTTCTTTAACTTTATTGCATTTGTTATTTTTGGTACCGCAGTAGCCAAAATGATCGGCAAAGGCATTATTGACCCCGCCATTGTCAACAACGCGGTCATCTTTGGCGCGCTCAATGGCGCCATTGTCTGGAACCTTATCACATGGTGGCTTGGTATTCCCTCATCATCCTCTCACGCACTGGTCGGTGGGCTAGTTGGTGCTGGGGTTGCAAAAGGCGGTACTGGTGCGATTGTGGCAGCGGGTCTACTTAAAACGTCCGCCGCAATTGTACTTTCACCCTTATTTGGTATGTTACTGGCGATGATTTTAATGGTGAGCGTGCTTTGGCTATTTGAAAAATCTTCCCCCTACCCAACTGAACGCAGATTTAACAAATTGCAGTTTGTTTCATCTTCACTCTACAGTTTGGGGCACGGCGGTAATGACGCACAAAAAACCATGGGCATTATCACGGTATTACTGGTTGCCAATGGCTTTCAACAGGGCTTTGAAGTGCAATTTTGGGTCATTATCTCATGTCATATCGCCATGGCTTTAGGCACTTTATTTGGCGGCTGGCGTATCGTACGCACCATGGGCATGGGCATCACGCGCATTCGCCCCTCAGGTGCTTTTAGCGCACAAACTTCCGGTGCAATTGCATTATTTCTCGCCACTTATCTAGGTATTCCAGTCTCAACCACCCATACCATTACCGGCGCAATTATTGGCGTTGGTATATCACGACGCGCTTCTGCCGTGCGTTGGGGTTTAGCCTCACGCATTGTTTGGGCATGGGTGCTGACGATTCCATGTGCTGGTCTAATCGCCGCGGCAGCTTACCATTTTGGTAAAACGTTTTTGTAGATTGATTTAAGGTGCTATTCAAATAAGGGTTTTTCTTCTAAGAGTACCGAATTAAGCCGGGAATATTGCTTGAAAAAATCGTAGTTAATATTTCCCCGCCCTTTTCCAGCATAAAATATCGAAAAGCTTCTGCCGCCTGCGTGGTGTTGCGATTAGCTAGCGCCACCACATGCCAAGTGCGAATAATCGGCGTGTCATGAATATCTAATATTACGATTTGCTGATG
The DNA here is from genome assembly GCA_029549705.1 of Pseudomonadota bacterium. GTDB lineage: Bacteria > Pseudomonadota > Gammaproteobacteria > Burkholderiales > Methylophilaceae > Methylotenera. Next base: position 1,827 of record JAKPIR010000168.1, read on the forward strand.
TGCCAGTTCACTGCCGATGGTGTGAAGTGACGCAAAAGTAATGCCCAAGTTAGCAATCACCGCTTGCTTAATGGTTTCATTGCTCGACATTTCCATGCTAATGATGGGCGAAATGTTTTGTTCTGAAAAAAATCGTTCCATTATAAATCGTGTGCCTGAGCCTTGCTCACGGGTGATAATTTCATGCGCATTCAGTTCTTCGGCCAATATATTTTGCTTACCTGTCAGTGGGTTTTGCGGGCTGGCAATAAACACGTGAGGATGATTGGCAAAAGGTTCTACGCGCGTATCTAGCTCTTTAGGCGGTTGCCCCATGATGGCAATATCTATCTCACCATCACGTAGCAATTCCACTAATTGCTGCCTGTTTCTAGCTTCTATTTTAATTTTTAAATTAGGATTATCTTTTTTAAATTCCGCCAACATATGTGGCAAAAAATACTTTGCTGTACTTACCAAGCCTATTTTTAGGGTTTTAATTGGCGAGCCTTTTAGGCGTTCCATCATCGTGCTCGCATCATTCAGCGTGCCAGAAATACGACGCGCATAAAGCAAAAAATACTCTCCTGCTGACGTGAGTTCAATTTTGCGATTTTCACGTATGAACAAAATCACGCCCATGTCGGCTTCCATCTCTTTGATTTGTAGTGAAACAGCAGGGCCTGAAATGCACAGCTCTTTTGCTGCTCGCGTAAAACTCATGTGTTTATAAACGCTTAAGAAGATTCTAATTTGACGTATCGTTAAATTTCTCATAAGTAAAACTTAATCATCTGCTAATAATAATTAAATATATCTTAACTTAAATATTGAATAAAGTATTGCAACGGTCACTTCTTATTTTAAATATTGAGGAATTAACA
>JAKPIR010000175.1 GCA_029549705.1 Pseudomonadota bacterium
AAGTGGTGCCATTAAAAATATGCGCCTACCTTCGCCATATTTTTTCTTGGTATATTTAAAGTAGAGTACTTGTGCCGCAACCGAAAAGGTTTCCATGACAAACACGCCGCCCATAATAAACAGTACGATTTCTTGACGGACGATGACAGCAATCACGCCTAACGCAGCGCCTAGCGCCAACGCCCCGACATCGCCCATAAATACTTCTGCGGGGTAGGCGTTAAACCATAGAAAACCCAGGCCGGCACCTGCCATGGCTGCACAGAACACCAATAACTCGCCAGAGCCTGCCACATAAGGTATTCCTAGATACTTTGAGAAATATAAATGACCCGCCAAATAGGCAAATATGCCTAATGCACTAGACACCATGACTGTGGGCATAATGGCCAAGCCATCCAAACCATCCGTTAAGTTCACGGCATTACTGCTACCCACCACCACTAAGTAAGTCAGCACCATAAAACTTAACGCACTGAGTGGTATCACCCAATGTTTAAAAAATGGCACAATCAAAGTGGTTTCCACTGGTGTTTTTGCCGTTTTATACAGAAATACCGCAACCGCAACGCCTATTACGCTTTGCCAAAAATACTTTGCTTTTGCTGATAACCCTTTAGGGTTTTTGTAGACCACCTTACGATAGTCATCAACCCAACCTACCGCACCAAATCCCAGCGTGGTAAACAGCACCACCCAGATAAAGCGGTTACTTAAATCACCCCAGAGTAGAGTTGAAATTGCAATTGCAACCAAAATCAGCGCTCCGCCCATGGTAGGCGTGCCAGATTTGATTAAATGCGTTTGCGGTCCGTCGTCCCGAACGGCCTGACCCACTTTATATTCGGTGAGCTTTCTTATCATGCTAGGGCCAACCATCAGCGAAATCGCTAATGATGTCAGTGTGGCCAAAACTGCACGTAACGTAATGTAATCAAATACCGAAAAGCCACGTATGTGCTGTACTTTTGCTAACCATTGCGCCAGTTCTAATAACATTTAGTGCACCTCTTCATTCATTTGATTTTTATTGTCAGCGTCGATTACGATCGCATTCACAACGCGCTCCATTTTCATAAAACGCGAACCCTTTACCAACACTGAATCGCCTTGCCTCATCTCTTGCAATAAGGCATCAATAAGCGTATCTATATTCGAAAAGTACCTTGCACCTACGCCAAAGCTATTTAGCGCCGCTTGGCTTAATTCACCAAAGCAATAAAGCGCATCAATATCAGAGGCCTTTGCATAAGCACCTATTTCTGCGTGCATTCTTGGGGCATCACTCCCTAACTCGCCCATATCCCCCAATACTAAAACTTTCTTACCTGATAACTTTGCTAGAACATCAATCGCCGCCCGCATTGAATCGGGGTTGGCGTTATAAGTATCATCAATAACAAGCGCATGATTCACACCCAGCTTACGTTGCAACCTGCCTTTAACTGCATGAAAATGACTTAACCCATCGGCAATCTCTTTTATTGAGACTCCCAAGGCGAACGCTGCAGCACAGGCCGCAAGTGCATTCCGAACATTGTGTGTACCGAGCGCATTCAACATAACATCTGCTTGACCCATTTTTGTCGTGAGTTGAACATGGCAAGCACCAGATTTTTCTTTAAAGGTTGCAGAAACGTCTGCTTTGGCATTGAGCCCGAATGTGACTATTTTTCTATTTGTATTAAGCGATTTCCAATAATCAGCGTAGTCATCATCAGCATTGATAACTGCCACGCCGTCACCTGTCAAACCAGAAAAAATTTCGCCTTTGGCTTGTGCAATATTGCTACGAGAGCCAACCTCACCAATGTGTGCTGTGCCAGCATTACTAATCACCGCCACATCAGGTTTTGCAATATCAGCCAAGTACGCGATTTCGCCCAAGTGACTCATTCCCATTTCTAGCACTGAGTACCGATGATGAGCACGCAGTTTTAATAAAGTAAGCGGCAGCCCAATGTGGTTATTCAAATTTCCAGCTGTGGCATGTATTTTTTCAGCACCGCCAGCATGGTTAGCCAATACGGCAACCAACATTTCTTTGATGGTGGTCTTGCCGTTACTACCAGTAATTGCCACGAATGGAGTGGTAAATTTTTTTCGCCAAAAACTTGCCAATTTGCCAAGCGCCTGGCAAGTATCATTCACCACTATGGCTGGGGTGACCCCTTTATCCTCGCTAACCAAAACTGCGGAGGCACCCTGACTCATCGCCTGTTCTAGGTAGTCATGGCCATCAAAACGATCTCCTTTTAATGCCACAAACAGCTGTCCACTTGCGATATCGCGGCTATCAGTACCTACACTTGCAAAGCGCACATCTGCACCAATCAGGCTCCCACCAATAGCAGCCGCGGCTTCTGATAGCATCATCATGCCGACTTCCCCATATTTGAAACCTGATATTTAGATAACGCCGTCCGCGCCATCTCCATATCATCAAATGGATACTTCTCACCTGCAATCTCCTGATAGTTTTCATGGCCCTTGCCGGCTATCAGCACGATATCGCCAGGCACTGCGGCATTAACAGCCTTTTCTATGGCCAATGCGCGGTCCATCTCAACCTGATATTCAACATGCATATCCACAGTGATTTCACGAATGATTGCTGCTGGGTCTTCATTACGTGGATTGTCGTTGGTAATCAGCACCACATCTGCCAGATGATTGACTACCGACCCCATAAGCGGGCGCTTGCCTTTGTCTCGATTACCGCCGCAACCAAAAACACAAATCAATTTTGCGCTCGTATGCTCCCTGAGGGTACTCAACACTTTATCCAGCGCATCTGGCGTGTGCGCATAATCAATCACCACCAAAGGTAAATCACCTCCGCCGATTTGCTGCATACGCCCTTGTACTGACTTTATTGATGCCATAGCGGCTATTGCATCTCGTACATTTACCTTAAGCTCCAAGAGTGTTGCCAATACAGCGAGCAGGTTATATGCATTAAAACGCCCCAAAACAGCCGCACTTAGTAAATAATCTTGTCCGCCAACTGTGACTTTTATCTGCAACCCATCTTTATGTAACACTAGATTTGTTGCTTGGAGATCAGCTTTTTCAAATCCATACGTCACGCATCGCCTGCCTTGCGCCATAAGATTTTCAGCAATTACTCTTCCGAAGGTATCATCAATATTGATAATAGATGCTCGCAGGCTGTGTTCTTCAAAGAGCTTTTGTTTAGCTTCGGCATAGGCTTCCATGGAATGGTGATAATCCAAATGGTCACGACTCAGATTGGTAAACACCGCATAATCAAACTCCACGGCATTGACACGTCCTTGATCTAGGCCGTGTGATGAAACCTCCATCACCACCCCCTCAGCATTATTTGCTACAAATTCAGCTAACATTGCTTGCAACATAATCGCATCTGGTGTGGTATTTGCTGCCACTGTTTGATGCTTGAATAAGCCATTGCCAATAGTGCCAATCACCGCCGTAGTCTTACCTAATTCAGTCAAGCACTGCGCAATCCATTGACTCACTGACGTTTTACCGTTCGTGCCAGTCACTCCAATCATCGTCACTTTTCTGGAAGGAAATTCATAGAATTCAGCAGCGATTTGTCCTGCTTGATGCTTTAAATCATCACAAGCCACGTTCTTTACTTGCCAATCTGAATTCCATGAAAAATCTGCGCCATCTGTCTTGCTTTCCCATACAACTGCAGCCGCACCCGCTTCAATGGCTTGAGGAATATATTTTCTACCATCGCTTTGCGTACCCGGGTAGGCTAAAAATATCGAGCCCATTTGCACTTTTCGGCTATCACTCGTGATTGATGTGTAGCTTTGCTGTGGAAAATCTAATTGAGTGAGAATGCTCATATACTCTCACTTACTTCATCGACGTTTTCAGTCACGTCTTCTTCAATGACGATATTTGTATTTGGGGAGTCTTGCGGTACTGCCAACATTCTTAGCGCATCCGCCATCACAGTACTAAACACAGGCGCTGCCACTGTGCCGCCATAATATTGCTTATTTTCAATACTAGGCTCATCAATCATAACCGCCATGATTAAACGAGGATTAGAGGCTGGCGCAATCCCCACGAATGATCCTACATATTTATCTTTTTCGTACCCTTTGTCGCCCAATTTATGCGTCGTACCCGTTTTTCCAGCCACACGATAACCCACGACTTGCGCCTTCAGCGCTGTCCCCCCCGGCTGAACCACCATCTCAAGCATTTCTTTCATCTGGTTGGCTGTTTGGGGGCTAAAAACCTGCACCCCCACCGGAGATTCTTGAAGTTTCAAAAGCGATACCGGCTTTAGCTCACCATCATTGGCAAACACCGTATATGCTCTTGCAAGCTGCAATAATGTGACACTAATTCCGTGACCATATGACATCGTTGCCTGCTCAATAGGCCGCCATGTCTTATAGTCGCGCACCTTACCAGCCGCCTCACCCGGAAAGCCAATATTCGTTTTTACGCCAAAGCCAAGTTGATTGAAAAAATTCCACAGATACAAACGATCCAGAGATAATGCAATTTTCGACGCGCCGACGTTAGAAGATTTTTGAATCACCTCAGCTACCGACAAAATCCCATGTGGGTGCGCGTCATGGATTGTTGCAGGTCCAATACTCATATAGCCTGGAGCTGTTTGAATCTTTGTATCGGGCTGATACTGTCCTGATTCCAGTCCTGCAGCTACCGCTATCGATTTCATTGTGGAGCCTGGTTCAAACATGTCTGTAATTGCGCGATTACGCGTTTTACCTTTAATATTGACAGGGTTATTAGGGTTGTAAGTTGGGATGTTGACCATCGCCAACACCTCACCGGTTTTGGCGTCCAGAACAACCGCCGCACCCGCTTTTGCCTTACGCAGTTCTACCGCCTTTGCCAATTCACGGTGTACTAGATACTGAATTCTTCGATCAATTGACAACACTAAATCGCGTCCATCTTGCGGAACATTTACGGCCTCTAAATCCTCAACGATATGCCCAGATCTGTCTTTAATAACACGCCGACTGCCGGGTTTACCAGATAAAGAGGCGTTCATTGCCAACTCAAATCCTTCCTGCCCAGTGTCATCCACCCCTGTGAAACCGACCAAATGCGCTGTTACCTCACCCGCTGGATAATAACGTTTGTACTCTCGTTGCAGATATATTCCCGGAACACCAACTTTCATGACTTTTGCCGCCAACTCCGGTGGCAACCTGCGTTTTAAATAAACAAACCCGCGCTCCGTATTCACGAGCTTTTTACTCAACTCCGATGATTTCATGCCGAGTAGCGTAGCAATCTGTTGTGTTTGTGCTGACGTAATCTCCACATCAGGCGGGCTTGCCCACACAGACTCTACAGGCGAGCTAATCGCCAGTAGTTCACCGTGTCTGTCAGTAATTTTTCCACGATGCGCGGGCAATACCAGTGTGCGGCTGTAGCGCGCATCTCCTTTTTCTTGCAAAAATTTCTTATGAAAACTTTGTAAATACAGGCCTCGTCCCAACAGCACCAAAAAACCCAGCAAGACTGCTATCAATAATAATCTGCGTCGCCAAGCTGGCAATTTCACAACAATTGGAGCTGTGCGCAAAGCCATTATGGCGCCACCTTTAACGATTGCGCCTGATTTGCTGCCGCGGCTTCCGTGGGTGCTGCCGATGCAATAGGCTTATCCAAAATAACCACCTGCACCCGCTTCGCATCCGGTACTTGCATCTGCAATTCTTGTGTGGCTATTTCCTCTATGCGGGAGTGCATTGCCCACGTGCTTTGCTCTAACTGTAACAGTCCATAGTCTTGCTCATATTGTTTGGCTGCCTGATTTAATTTCTCTAACCCAAAATAAAGATTGCGCGCTTTATGCTGCGCATTTACCAGCCCTAGCCCTGATAAAATCAGCGCAATAAACAATATGATATTTAAGCGCGTCATATTGCTGACGTTCTTTCTGCCACACGCAGTACCGCACTGCGTGAACGTGGGTTAGCCTTAATTTCAGCCAAGCTAGGCTTGATTGCCTTACCCACGCTCTTGAGTTTTGGAAGCGGCAAGTCAGCCGCTCTTACCGGAAAATTCGCTGGTAAATGGTCGGTATTTTCCTGATTGCGAATAAATTGCTTCACCATACGATCTTCAAGTGAATGAAAGCTAATCACAGCCAGGCGTCCCTGTGGCGCCAGTAAGGACAAGCATTGGGGCATGGTTAGCGATAGCTCCTCAAGCTCTTGATTGATGAAAATCCGTAGAGCTTGAAAGGTGCGCGTTGCAGGGTTCTGCCCTGGCTCAAACCGCGTGACTGCCCCTGCCACGATCTTGGCAAGCTGCCCTGTAGTGGTGATTGCGTGCCCGTCATTGCGCTGCGCAACAATCGTCCTTGCAATCTGCTTAGCAAACCGTTCTTCACCATAATTTTTTATAACCTCCCCTAAATGTTGCTCTGTTGCAGTGGCAAGATACTCCGCCACCGTTAGTCCACGACTTTGATCCATACGCATATCGAGTGGCGCATCAAATCTAAAACTAAACCCTCGACTTGCTTCATCAATTTGCGGTGATGAAATTCCTAAATCCAGCAAAATGCCATCAACTTTACGAATGCCCAACTCAGCTAATTTGGCTTGTAGCGCTGAAAAATGGCTATGCACTATAGTAAAACGCACATCATGAATGGCCTTCCCAGATTCAACCGCACTTAAATCACGGTCAAATGCAATCAATCGACCATTACCACCCAACCGCGCTAATATTTTTCTTGAGTGTCCGCCGCGGCCAAACGTACCATCCACGTAAACTCCATCCGACTTTACAGCCAGCGCATCGACAGCCTCTTCTAATAAAACAGTTATATGGGAATTTATTGCTTGTAGACTTTTATCTTTATTTTCAACCTGCGAGCTTGCTTGTGTTGCCGATGCTTTTTTTAGAGGCAATGATGCTTGGGTGGGCGCGTTTTGCACGCCCTTGATCACAGCGAGAAGCCCTCTAGTTCAGCCGGCATATTAAACCCTTCGTCTTGCAACACCTGCGCAAGTTGAGCACGCCATGCTTCCATATTCCACAACTCGAAGTGACTACCCTGTCCGACCAACATCACTTCTTTATCCAATCCTGCAAAATCACGCAACACGGGCGACACCAGCATGCGACCGGCGCTATCCAGCGCAACATCTTCGGCAAAACCCACCAATAAACGCTGCAACGCACTTGACTGTTTGTCGAATGATGACAAAGCCATCATCTTGGCCTGAATGGGCTCCCATGCAGGTTGCGGATACAACAACAAGCAACGATGCGGATGCGCGGTCAACACCAAATCACCGGCACACTGAAGCTGCAACGCCTCCCTGTGCTTAGTCGGCACAGCTATTCTGCCTTTAGCATCCAAACTTAAATGTGTTGCACCGCGAAACATGACTGATGAATTCACCTAAAATGATTACTCACATACCTATTATTAAAAGGTGAGAAATACCTAACCACCCTTAGCATCAGTTAGATATTTCCCACAAAACTCCACTTTTTCCCACTAAATTGAACTATAGATAAAAAAAAAGAGCAATGCAAGCTCTTTTTGTGTAATTTCTCTTTATATCTCAATGACTTAGCGCATTTTTCTCATAAAAATAATATCGTTATAAATTAAGGACATACAAAATTAAGTGAATGTAGATTATTAGAATAGCGTTGAAAGCAATTGAATTGTAATTGGCGGGATTTAAGAGGTGCGAATGAAGTTTGATTTTAAATCATTAATATCAGAAAGGGTTCCTGAGTTTGACACAAAGACCGTAAAGGTCTTCCCCAATTGCTACCAGCGCTTGGCATCACCACCAATTTAGAGCTGCTGAAGCAGCAAGATGGGTGCGATAAGCAACTCAAACTGGCAAGTAAAGCGTGAAAGTGAAGCTGGCCGATAAGCCGGGTTCTGTATACCTTATTACTAAGGCTGACAGTCATTCATCTAGGCGCATAATTACTTATGCGCTCAAGCAACCTACCCGCTGGCGGCGCGAGCCACGCCAATGCCAGCCTATTTGGTCTTGCTGCAGATGGAGGTTACCGCGTTTCACATCCATCGCGCCGAAGCGCAATTTACTCGTCTCTGTGGCCCTATTCCGCATTTTATAATTTGCCAGCTTTCGCCAGCAAACATTTCAATGTACGGCCGTTAGCCGTCATCCTGCTCTTTGCAGCCCGGACTTTCCTCCCCCTATTGCTAGGCGGCGACTGTCTAGCCAGCTTCAGGAGCATTTTAACATGCAGGTCAACTTTATAAGTTATTAAAATTTAACTGAAAAATCGACAACCAAAGTAAGCATTAAGATGCCACACAAGCAAGCTAATCTAGATTATGCAAACTAAATTGTAAACTTAAGTAAACAAACAAATTTTTCTTACCCAATTCACCCAAACGGGCTATTGCACCACATATAGTTGCTAACTACCATGTGTCATATCAACATATTGTGTTGATAATTAACAGGGTAATATTACATTCCTAGATAGGTGGCAATTATGAAAATCGCAAAAATTACAATAGCATTACTCCTTAGCTTAGGGTCAACGCTATCGCAAGCAGCCGTGTTTACTGAAGACTTTAATGGCTTTACAGCTGATCAGTTAAATTGGAACCCAGCTGGTGCAAATGGATGGGTAGTAGGTCCAACAGCCAATGATACGGTCGACCTAATCGGTCAAGGAGGTAGCTTCGACCTGTTGCCAGGCAATGGCAGTTATGTTGACTTAGATGGCTCAACGAATTCTTCAGGTGTTTTAAGAAATTTTGTGAAGTTAATCGCAGGTACCCAATATACACTATCATTTTGGCTGGCTGGGAATCAGCGGGCAGACCAAGGTACAGAGTCAGTCAACGTGCATTTTGGTGGCGTAGACCAAACTTTTAATTTAAAAAGTTACCTTGACCCGTTTAAAACATTTAGCTTGATTTACACCCCAACAGTAACTGATACCTACAGTTTCGGATTCACCACTAACAGTAACGACAATGTAGGCGCACTGCTTGATAATGTTTCAGTGACAGCAGTTCCTGAACCAGAAACCTACGCATTAATGCTTGCTGGTCTTGGTTTAATTGGTTTCTCAGCACGCCGTCGTAAAACACAAGCTTAGCTACAAACTAAACTAGTTAATAGAAATTAGTTGTTTTCGAAGCAACCCACTTAGCCCACGTAATTGTGGGCTTTTTTGTTGTTTGGCAGAGAAATCAACCAAAATTCACCCGCCCAATAGCCCGTTCGGGTAATTGCCACATTTCTAGAGAACAAATATTATCGAAAGCACTTAGATAATATCTGTATTGTCTGTAAAGCGGCACGCCCAAGTAGTCAACTTAACAAACTTTAGGGAACACTTAAAAATGAAAAAAAATATTAAACAATTAGCATTAGCAGCTGTTATTGCAGCAGGCTTATCAAGCACAAATGCTAGTGCAGCAACTTTCACAATTCCAGCCGCTACTGCGGGCAATACATATGAACAAAACTTTGGTTTTGGCGCGGCATCAGGCGGCCCTGATGCACTTATTTATGGTGACCCTCTAGCAATTCATTACTCAGACTTTATTGAATTCACACTTACAGCACCTTCGAGCCTTGTCGTATTTGCAAAAAACCTATCCAAGGGTTTTTCTTTTGACACTAACCTTGATGTACCAGTGATTGACCTTAAAGACTCTTTGGGCAATTATATTTTAAAGAATCCTGATCATGCTACTCTAAACCCAGCAGCAGACGGAAGTTACAGTTACTACTACCCAAACTCCTACTCAAGCTTTATTCCTTTAGCGGCAGGTAAATACACCGTCAATTTTAATTACGGCCCTAAAGTTACTAGTCTTACAGGCGGCACATATACTGGTGGCATTACCGTAGCTGCCGTACCAGAACCTGAAACCTATGCCATGTTGCTTGCTGGTCTTGGTTTAATTGGTTTCTCAGCACGTCGTCGTAAAGCTTAAGTGTTAGCTAGTTACTACTAGCAGTTCAATAAGAATAAAACCCCACCTACGCGTGGGGTTTTATTTTAATACGCACATCATTCTTAAACATCTCACCAATCGCTCATCGTTCAGGAGTTTTAGTCTAAAACTTAACAGTTTCAAAATTGATAAGAGCTATTCACTTAGGGTTTAACTACAATTCCATTTTTGACTGCTTTTACACCCTTTACTCTGGCTGCGATTTGGCCGGCCCTGGTTTTAGTTGCTTCATTATCAACAAAGCCACTGAGTAAAACCACGCCTTCCTTTGTTTCTACGCTGACATCAAAACTTTTAAAGTTTTTTTCTAGTAAGTATTTTGATTTGATTTTTGAAGTAATCGAACTATCTTTTGCTACGCGTTTTGTTTCTTTTTGCTGCACGGCTGATTTATACGTCGCATACTCATTTTCACTCAAGCTTTTATTGCCGTTTTTATCGGCTTTACTAAAGCCGCCACCGTTAAATAGCGTATCTTTTTGTATTTCTGACGCGCTGAGTTTGCCGTTACCATCAACATCGAGCAGCTTAAACTCGCGCGTATAGCCACTTTGGTCTGCAGGGTCGGGCGTAATTGCAAATGCGGTCATACTCAAGAATGTCAGTGAAAACGCCAAAACTAAATTTCTTGGCATGCTTACACTTATTACAGTTTCTCCTGCAACGTTTGATTCCATTTTTTCTGATTTAAAATACAACATCAATCCACCTCCATAATATAAGAAACAGCTATTTAACACACTGACCTTAAAACACTGTACACGTTTAAATGGGTACGCAAGAGATGCGTCGACACTCGGTACACTATCCCCACTTTAGCACGCAAACAAACATTCACAACATATCATTTTCCATGCACCTGACATTCGAGTGATTTTTTGGCGGGGTCAGCATAATGGCACAAGCAATTTTTGGTGTTTCTATTTGACCAACATTGCCCGAGAGAAAAATGCTGCCCTGAGAGCCTTTATTTATAAGGCTCTCAGGGCAGCGAAAAAGGTTGTGCTTAAAAATATGGTTTTAAAACCATATTGATGATGTGCTAGTTTTACACAACGCTTACATTTATTTTAGCTTCCATTGCACAGTTTGCCCAGCACGTAACGGCACAATCACATCTTGATAAAAAGGCAGACTTGCAGGCACCGTCCAAGTTTCTTTTGCCAGTGTAATTTGTGCAGTATTGCGCGGTAATCCATAAAAATCTGCGCCATAAAAACTGGCAAAACTTTCTAGTTTATCGAGCGCATTGGCCGCCTCAAATGCTTCTGCATAAAGCTCAATTGCCGTATGCGCAGTGTACATGCCCGCGCATCCGCAAGCCGCTTCTTTGGTGTGTTTGGCATGTGGCGCGCTATCTGTGCCTAAGAAAAATTTAGGGTTACCCGAGGTTGCGGCTTTCATCAACGCCAAGCGATGTTCTTCACGTTTTAAAATCGGCAAACAGTAATGATGCGGCTGAATACCGCCTTTAAACATGTCGTTGCGGTTCATCAGTAAATGATGGGCGGTAATGGTTGCCGCCACATTGCTGGGCGCGTCTGTGACAAACTCTGCCGCATCTTTGGTGGTGATATGCTCAAAGACAATTTTAAGGGCAGGGTACTTTTTCAATAGCGGAATCATATTGCGTTCAATAAAGACGCGCTCGCGGTCAAACACATCCACATCACTGTCTGTCACTTCAGCATGCACCAATAACGGCATACCTAGCTTTTCCATCGCGGCTAGTGCGTCTGTACATTGCTCTAAACTAGTGACCCCTGAATCGCTATTGGTGGTCGCACCAGCGGGGTAAAGCTTTACCCCATGAATAATGCCGCTCGCCTTGACTTTTGCAATTTCTTCCGCGGTGGTGTTGTCAGTCAAATACAAGGTCATGAGTGGTTCAAACTGCAATCCTGCAGGCAACGCCTCTAAAATACGCTGGCGGTACGCGGTCGCAAGTTCAGTAGTAGTAACAGGAGGCCGCAAATTCGGCATGACTATGGCGCGGGCAAATTGCCTAGCGGTATCAGGCAGCACGGCCTTAAGCGCTGCGCCATCACGCAAATGCAAGTGCCAGTCATCTGGGCGGGTAATGGTGAGTAGTTTTGTCATCATATTGGCTTTTTAATTGGCTTGCTTGAGGGCAAGCGCTTGTTCATATAATACATTTTTCTTTGCTTTGGTAATATCGGTTGCCAGCTTAACCGCTTGTTTTAACGGCAGTTCTGCCAGCAATAAAGTTAATATTCTAAGCGCCTCTTCAGGTAGTGCTTCGGCTTCTTTTATTGCGGCCGCTTCTATCAGCAACACAAACTCCCCGCGCTGCTGATTGGCATCTTTTTCTAGCCAGGCCTGCGCTTCTCCCAACGCGCAGCGATGAATAGTTTCAAATGTTTTGGTAAGCTCACGCGCAATGGTGATGTGTCGTGTTGACCCCAATACATTGGCCATGTCGACAATGCTCTCAATAATGCGATGCGGGGCTTCATAAAACACCAATGTGACGGTTTGAGAGCTTAGTGCTTCCAGCACTTTGCGCCGTGCCGCACCACTGGCCGGTAAAAAACCGTGAAATAAAAAACCATTTTGCACAATACCGGATGCTGACAAGGCAGTAATCACCGCACTCACGCCCGGAATTGGCACGACCTTTACCCCCGCGTTACGCACGGCATCCACCACCACAGCGCCTGGGTCACTAATGCCAGGCGTGCCTGCATCGGTCACCAATGCAATATTTTCACCTGCTTGCAGTTGCAATAATAACTTTTCGGCAGATTGATGCTCGTTATGCTCATGCACGGCGATGAGTTTTTTGCTGATGCCGAAATGTGATAACAAACCCGAGGTATGACGCGTATCTTCTGCGGCAATGGCATCTACAGTTTTAAGGGTTTCTATGGCCCGCAAGGTGATGTCACCTAAATTGCCGATGGGCGTTGCCACCACATATAAAGTGCCCGCCATCAAAAATTCCAGCCATTAAATTGAAATTGAATCATTCTATAAGTTTACAGCTTTAGGTAAACTCTCGCCTATGAAATTAAACAAAAACAACGCAGGATTAGCGGCTGAAAAATTAGCTGCAACTTTTTTAGTAAGACAAGGCCTCAAGCTTGTGGCACAAAATTATCATTGCAAATACGGTGAAATCGATTTGATTATGCAAGAGGCTAACACCCTTGTGTTTATTGAAGTAAGACAACGCTCAAACAGCCAGTTTGGTAGCGCCGCAGCCAGCATTACTCCACAAAAACAGCAAAAGCTTATCCTTACTGCACAACATTACCTACAGCAACATGGCGAGTGCGCCTGCCGATTTGATGCGATCGTCATGCGCAACACTGATGCCAAAGCGCTTGAATGGATTCGCAATGCTTTTAGCGCCTAATTGGCGTATGATGCGCACAAAATGACAAATTGATATATTTTATTAACAATTTAATGGTTCAATAGCCCAATAAATTTTGGCAATACAACATCCACTTAAAGGAGTTTTTAGATGCGAAACATCACCAAACTAATTTTATCTGCCGCATTGTTAAGCCAGCTTGTTGCCTGTGCGCCGGTCATCGTCGGTGGCGCTGCCGCAGGCGGGGCTATGGCTGCCGACAGACGCACTTCCGGAATTTATCTGGAAGATGAAAATATTGAGCTCAAGGCATTTAAGAAAGTTGAAACTAATCTGGGTGAAGAAGCACATGTCAACGTAACCAGCTATAACCGCAATGTGTTGCTCACCGGTGAAGTACCAGTGGCTGAATCAAAACCAAAAGCTGAAGCGTTAATCAAAGAAATTGAAAACGTCCGCAACATTACCAACGAAATCGCTGTTGGGCCAAAATCTACCCTTAGCTCACGTAGCAACGATACCTTTATCACATCAAAAGTGAAAACCAAGTTTGTTACTGAAAATAAATTCCCTGCGAATTATGTCAAAGTGGTCACTGAAAACAGCGTGGTTTATTTACTCGGCATCGTCACCAAAGAAGAAGGCGAGGCTGCCGCTGAAATAGCCAGTAATGTCGACGGCGTTTCACGCGTAGTTAAAGTTTTTGAATATCTGCCGTAAATAAAACAACATACATCAACTTCATGGGTAAACCTGTCATGGAAAACGAATTAGTCACACAAAACGAAATTATTATTGAAAGCATCACACGTGCGGGCAAGCAGTTTCGCCCAAGCGATTGGGTGGATCGCATGTGTAGCAGCTACGCTACCTTTGGTGAAGACCGCAAATTAAAATATTCACCCTATTTAAAACCAAAAGTACGTAATGGCGTGCGCTGCTTGGCTGTTGATTTAAAATTAAAAACAGTAAACCCGGAAGGCTTTGCGCAACTGATGCATTTTGCCGATGAAAACCAATTGAACGTATTGGATGAAGCTGGGGCTGTCATTGAAGTGCCGCATTAAGGGTTCAATTTAAGTTTAGTTCAAGCAAGTGATTAAGGGCGCTTCTAGCGCCCTTATTGCATTGCACAATTAACTTGCAAATAAGCAACTCTCACATCAAAAAAAACGTCGAGAGAAAACCATTGCCCTGCGAGCCTTTTAAATAAAGGCTCGCAGGGCATCTAAAAAGATTACATCAAATAATCAAGCAAGAAATCTTAAAAAATCACTTGCCAGATTTGATGATATTTTCGATATACTCCTTGGTAATCAAGCCACGCTTAATTTTAACCAACTCGCCTTTAGGGTTATAAAAATAGGTGGTTGGCAGCGAGTCTGCCCTGCCGATTTGCGCCGCCACTTCATCATCCCCCAGCACAACGGGGTATGTCATGTGCAGATCATCTACAAACGTCTTAACCGATGCCACGGTTTCATAATCAAACACCACACCAAACACCATCACGTCTTTCTTTTGCTGATGGTATAGCTTCACCAAATCAGGCACTTCTTCCAGACATGGCGGGCACCATGTTGCCCAATAATTCACCAGCACCCATTTTCCCCGATAGTCTGAGAGTTGATGTTGCTTGCCTGCAAGGTCTTTCATGACAAACTGATGATTCGCTAGCGCTTTTGAATGTGCAAACAGGCTGGCATACAGCATGAAGCCTAACATTACTTGGGTTAATAATTTTTGCATGTTTACCTTTTCACAAGTGTTAAGCACTGATTGCTCAAGCGTTTATCAATATCAACTAGTCTAAATATCAACATTATCATACAATCATGGCATTGCTTTTGTGTGAATCATTCAAAAATGGCGTTAATTCTCAATCTACCGATTCTAAAAGAAAACCCTGTGATTATTGCGGAAACACGCCCGCAAAAAATTAGCCTCTATCTGACTAGTTTGCGCGCGCAGAATCCGCAAGAGCTGGCTTCTTATTTGCTGAGTGAACTCACCACCTTGAACCGCCAAAAGGTTTCTCCTGCCAATCGAATACTGGCTCTAGACACATATCGACCCATGATTATCAGCACTTGTCATGCGCTTGCTGAGCACTATAGTGACGCCAGCCTTCCGCTTCATAGCCAAGAAAAAGCTGCCGCGTCAGCGGCTGAATCACTATGGCTGGAGTTAGGCTACGGTTATAAACTGGCGTTAGTCGATTTACAAAATCAGCTCATTAAAATTGGCAACAATTCAGCGCATTGTATTCAGCGCGCCATGCACGCCATTGCTGAACAAGCGCTGGTGTATTACCAAACCTACGTTACTCCGCCCAGCCATCTTTGGGGCGACCTGCACCAGCTTTATTTCTGCGCAGCGCAATTAGGCGTGCAAAACCAATCGCTGCAAGATACTGACCAACAAACCACCATTGAAAACACCTATGTTCATGCTTTGCTGATGTCGCTTGCCGATACGCAACACCTATCACAGCAAAACATCAGACTGGCGGCAACGTTTCTCGCCAACCATCTAAAAGATGCCCACATTTCTGCAGTAGCGCCGCTGGAATCTACCGCTGGCGTGTTTGTCATTGATTTGAAATCAAACCAGCCACCAGTGGCTTACAGTAAACGGCAAACGCTCCCCGACCCTGCTACCGACATTTTATTGCTGACGATTGATTTGGTTAAAGCGTTGCATCTGCAACTGAGTAACTTGCAAAATAATCAACTAGTGAGCGCCACTCGTGAAAATGAAATCGACTTGCTCACCTACCTGATTATGCACTGGGGCATCACTCCCAAGCGCCTGTTCAGACGTTTGCCGAAAAATGGTGATTTAGAATTAGTGACAGGCATTGCCGATATTCAGCAAGTAGCCAACCCTAACATGGCAATCAGCCACCCAGATGGCAAACAAATCAAACCAATTCTGCCTTCTCGCTGGCAAATATTAAACATCAGCGCCAATGGCATGTCGATTCGCCGCCATCCAACTGCAGAAAAAAATATCCGAATCGGCAGCCTAGTCGGCATTAAAACTAAAAATGAAGCGCACTGGTCACTTGCTGTGGTGCGTTGGGCCAACTGCAAAAGTAGAGACAAATTAGACATTGGCCTTGAACTCATTGCACCGCAGGCCGATTGCGCCACAGCGAGCATCGCAGCCCCTGCTACTGATCAAAAAGGCCGAAATGAAACGGTTCTATTGGTGCCAGAAAATACGGCAACCAAACAAACTGCCAGCATCATTGTGCCCAGAGGCACTTACGCAACGGCACGTCAACTGACCTTAAAGCACAACAATGCGATTCAATATGCGCTACTCACAAAATTGATTGACCGCACACAGCATTTTGAACAAGTGCAATACAGCGTGATTGAGTAGCGTTGACGCAATCAAAATGGGACGCGCCGCTTGCCTATGACCGCGGCGATAAATAAAAAAATAAAGATTTAGCGCTTCACTAAAGCTGGTTTTTTCGTTACGATATATCTTTACTATAAAAGCATTATTAAATTTTCGGGGTTTACCATGAGCGAGCACATTACACACCTTAATGACGCAGGATTTGAACAAGACGTTCTGCAATCACAAATTCCTGTTTTAGTAGATTACTGGGCAGAATGGTGCGGCCCATGCAAAATGATTGCACCGATTTTAGATGAAATTTCTAAAGAATATGCAGGCCGCCTGAAAGTTGGCAAACTGAACATTGACGATAACCAGCTCACACCACCTAAGTACGGCATTCGTGGCATTCCAACATTAATGTTATTTAAAAATGGTAATGTGGAAGCCACTAAAGTGGGCGCGCTATCTAAATCTCAATTAACCGCTTTTATTGACAGCAACATCTAAACACATTACGCTACACATATATTTTCAGTGCTTGGTTGTAATTTACTTGCAATTAGTGAATTAAACCAAGCATTTTAACACCCACCTATTATTTATCAGCAGTTCCTAACATCCCACACCATCCTTGCTTTAGTGAGCCTTCATGCACTTATCAGACCTTAAACACCTACCTGTCACCGAATTAGTAGAAATGGCCATTGCCAGCGAAATCGACAATGCTAGCCGCATGCGCAAGCAAGATTTGATTTTTGCCATTTTAAAAAACAAGGCCAAAAAGGGCGAAAGTATTTTTGGTGATGGCACGCTAGAAGTGTTGCAAGATGGTTTTGGCTTTTTGCGCTCTCCTGATACCTCTTATTTGGCGGGGCCAGATGACATTTACGTCTCACCCTCACAAATTCGACGTTTTAATCTACACACAGGCGACAGCATACAAGGCGAAATTCGTATTCCAAAAGACGGTGAACGTTATTTTGCGTTGGTAAAAGTAGATTTGGTGAATGGCGAAGCGCCAGAAAATACCAAACATAAAATTCTGTTTGAAAACTTAACCCCGCTTTTTCCCACCATTCCACTGACTTTAGAGCGTGATATCAAGGGCGTGGAAAACATTACCAGCCGCGTGATTGACATGATTGCCCCGATTGGTCGTGGTCAGCGTGGTTTGCTAGTAGCAAGCCCAAAAAGCGGCAAAACCGTCATGATGCAAAATATTGCACATGCCATTACCGCCAATCATCCTGACGTGATTTTAATTGTGCTGCTGATTGACGAGCGCCCTGAAGAAGTGACGGAAATGACGCGCTCAGTCAAAGGTGAAGTGGTTGCTTCAACATTCGATGAACCAGCAACGCGCCACGTGCAAGTGGCTGAAATGGTGCTTGAAAAAGCCAAACGTCTGGTTGAACACAAAAAAGATGTGGTGATTTTGCTAGACTCCATTACTCGCCTAGCACGTGCTTACAACACGGTCATTCCTTCATCAGGCAAAGTACTCACTGGCGGCGTGGATGCGAATGCCCTGCAACGCCCAAAACGCTTTTTTGGTGCTGCACGTAATGTAGAAGAAGGCGGCTCACTGACAATTATTGCCACCGCTTTAGTAGATACGGGCTCACGCATGGATGACGTGATTTATGAGGAATTTAAAGGTACGGGCAATATGGAAATCCATCTTGACCGTAAAATGGCTGAAAAACGGCAATACCCTGCGATTAACGTCAATAAATCTGGTACGCGCCGCGAAGAATTGCTTATCGAAAAAGATGTGCTTCAGAAAATTTGGGTATTGCGCAAACTGCTCTACCCAATGGACGACATCGAAGCGATGGAGTTCTTGTTAGACAAAATCAAAGCCACCAAAAACAATGCAGATTTCTTTGACAGCATGCGTCGCGGCTAAAACGACTTAATTGTTCGCTTGAACTTGCTTCATTACTTAAAAATCAATATAATACGCGGCTAATTTATTTAAACGTGCCGTATCGTTCGGCAAACATAGAGGCTTACAAAATGAAAGATGGAATTCACCCAGAATACCGCGAAGTTGTTTTTCAAGACATCGGCGCAGACTTTAGCTTTTTAACACGCTCAACCATTGCCGCTAAAGACACCATTAAATGGACTGACGGCAAAGAATATCCACTCGTGAAAATTGAAGTTTCATCAAAATCACACCCATTCTATACTGGCAAACAAATGATTTTAGACACCGCTGGCCGTGTAGACAAATTCCGTAAAAAATACGGCATGTAATTCGCTTGCAACTAATGTTGCATTGTTAAGGCAGCTTACGCTGCCTTTTTTATTTTCACGATTGCACACACAATTTCTGGCTATGGCTTCAAGCAGCAATCAGTTAAAATCAAACATATGCGTTCATACCATTCTCTTTAAGCTTCAGACATGCGCTTTCAATTAGATCACGACTGGCAAGGCAATATGGCTTCTCCCCGCGCGCGCGTGGGAGAAGGCGTAAAAACGCAGCTGCTGTTGATATTGTGTGCTATTTGGATACTGTTTGGCCTGATTGGTCATGCCCCATGGAAACCAGTCGAATCTATCAGCATCAGCATCGTCAAAAATATTCTAGATACAGGTAGCTTAGTGGCGCCGCTGGCAGTTGATGCGACAAAGCTTGAATCTCCACCGCTTTATTATTTAACAGCAGCCGTAAGTGCCAAGCTCCTTTCACCCTGGTTAGCGCTACATGACGGGGCGAGGCTCATCAATGCCATTTGGCTATCCATCACATTGCTCATGGTGGGAATGACCGGCCGTGAGTTATGGTCGCGCGGTGTAGGTCGCCATGCCACTTTTATTATGATAGGCACCATCGGGCTGGTGATGAGCGCGCATAGTTTAAATAATGAAGTCGCGCACCTAACGAGCCTCGCCACAGGCTTTTATGCGCTCGCTCTGGCAAAAAGACGGCCATGGCGCGCAAGTGTGCTGTTTGCTGCGGCTCTCAGTGTTGGCTTTCTTGCCTATGGGCTGATGCCATTATTGATTTTACTCAGCGCGTCCATGATGTTGCCGCTATTATTCAACGCTTGGCGAAATGCCAGTTTTTTTAAGTTTCTTTTCACCGCCATTTTACTGGCAAGCTTACCCATCGCCGCTTGGCTACTCACCTTTCAACACTTTTACAGCGCATTATTTAACCAATGGTGGCAAACAAACATCACACAGTTTAGCGAATCAAATCACTTCTATTTTATGCGGATTTTAGTTTGGTTCGCTTGGCCAGCCCTGCCATTAGCGCTATTAGGATTATGGCGCTACCGCAGACAATTGCTATCGCAGTCGAAATTTCAGCTAACGCTGGTGTTTTTTATCAGTAGCTTAGTATTTTTGGGCTTAGGGGCTGATTCTAAAGACATCAATGCGCTCCCCCTGTTGTTACCCCTTGTGGCACTTGCTGCTGGCAGTGTTGAACATCTTAAAAGAGGATTTGCTGCCGCCCTAAATTGGTTTGGCGTATTGTTATTTGGCATCATGGGCGCACTGATTTGGCTGGGCTGGTTTGCCATGATAACTGGCACGCCAGCCAAAATTAAAGAACGTCTGCAGTTTTTATCTGGCCTCAACGACATTAGCTTAAACTGGTTGGCGCTATTGGCGGCCATCTGCATTACCCTTATTTGGGCATTTGTCTGCATTCGCGCCAAGCAAACGAATAAGTCCACTGTCACCAATTGGGCCGTTGGCATGACCTTTGGCTGGACATTGCTCATGACCCTTTGGTTGCCACTGATTGATTCCGCAAAAAGCTATCAACCTGTTTTTACCAGCCTGTTTCACGCGCTACCAACGCAATATCAATGCATCAATAGTCTGAATGTAGGCCAGTCTCAGCGCCTTATTCTACATTACCATACCAACATTAAGCTGCGTCCTTTTGAAGATACGCAAGAACTTAGCTGTGATTTATATTTGCTGCAAGACACCAAGGGTATGGGAAAAATGCAGCCTGGCCAAGAGTGGGAAATGATCTGGAGTGGCAGACGTATTGCCGACAGAAAAGAAGGTTTCAGGCTATTTCAACGCGTCAACTAAACAAGAAAACCGCCGGCCAACATATCGTTAGAATTTAGCAATAATATCCACTATTCGCTACGAGAAAAAAATTATGCCCTGGAAGCCTTTATTTATAAGGCTTCCAGGGCATCGAAAAGATGTTGCATTAAACTAGTGCAAAAATAACTATAATTGCAGGTGTGTTTTAATGGCACTTTTTACTCGGGCATGCAAACCTTCACCCTGTTGCGTCTCTACATATTTTGCAATTTGTTGGCGCATTGGCAACGCCCAAAACTTGTTTAAATGCCCGGCAATATCTTGCTCGGCATGGCTTTGGTTGGGGTATGACTCATAAAAGTCGCCAATTTGATTGGCCATTGAAATTAAACGCTGTATATCCATAAATGCATTCCTGTAAACCTAATCGTTTTTAATCAAATCATGTTGTATTTGTTCGGGGTGACTATAGACAACATATCTGTTTTCACGCGCAAAACCTACCAGAGATAATCCACAGGCATCGGCCACGCGTACAGCCAAACCTGTTGGGGCTGAAACCGCCACTAACATACCGATGCCTGCTGTGGCGGCTTTTTGTACCATCTCAAAACTTGCGCGGCTAGTCGTAATAATAAAGCCTGACTTATCAAGTGCAGTCTTGGCTAACGCCCCCACAAGCTTATCAAGCGCATTGTGCCGTCCGACATCTTCACGAATAAGCCCAATGGTGCCATCAGCCATTACATACGCACTGGCATGGGTAGCGCCGGTTTTTTGTTGCAACACCTGCTGCGCGCTCATTGCCTGCAATCCCAGCGCGATACTTTTGGCTGAGAATAAATATTGGGCTGACAATACCTGTGGATAGCGCATGGCTTGCGCTAAATTTTCTGCCCCGCATAGCCCGCAACCGGTTTTACCAGCTAAAGTGCGACGGCGCGCTTTGAGTTGCTGAAAACGCTCACTTGCGATTTCACAACGCACTTCAATGCCATTTTCCTGCAAACTCACTTCAACATCATAAAGCTCATGTTGGTTCTGCACGATGCCTTCAGACAGTGAAAAACCAAGCGCAAAATCCTCTAAATCTTGTGGCGTTGCCAGCATCACCGCATGTGAAACACCATTGTAGACCAGCGCAACAGGCGTCTCCTCTGCCAAGCAGTCTTGCTTATTTTCTAGTACACCCTCTTTGTATTGCGTAACATTAAAGGCGCTGACTGGCACATCTAAAACCAATTTTCGCGTATTTAATTCTGCCAATTTTCCACACCGTCATACCAGCGAAAGCTGGTATCCAGTGGCGTGCTTTGCACGGTTATTTATTTTAGCTGGATTCCAGCCTTCGCTGGAATGACGCGAATTGCACATATTTGCACCATTAAATCTCAATTTTTGCAGCTTCTAAATCTCTGCCCGCATAGGCCAGCTGCGCTTCACTAAAGGTTTTATAGTGTTTTTGCCAATCAGAAAGTTGATTCACACGTGTCACTTGCACAGCAGTCACCTTAAATTCTGGGCAATTCGTCGCCCAATCAGAATTTTCAGTGGTAATCACATTCGCACCTGATTCTGGATGATGGAAGGTGGTATAAACTACGCCTGCCTGTACGCGTTCAGTAATTTTTGCGCGCAATACAGTTTCGCCCGCGCGACTCTTAATACCAACCCAATCACCCTCTTTAATGCCCCTTTCTTCCGCATCATGTGGGTGAATTTCAAGCACATCTTCTGCATGCCAAGCCACATTTTTTGTACGGCGTGTTTGCGCGCCTACGTTATATTGCGACAAAATTCGGCCAGTAGTGAGAATCAATGGATATTTTGCATTCACTTTTTCAGAAGTGGGGACATATTGTGTAATAAAGAATTTGCCCTTGCCGCGCACAAATGCATCAATGTGCATAATGGGCGTACCAGCAGGATTTTCGTCGTCACATGGCCACTGAACACTGCCTAATTCATCTAATTTTTTGAAGCTCACGCCTTTAAACGTAGGGGTTAATGCGGCAATTTCGTCCATAATTTCTGACGCGTGGTTGTAACGCATCGGGTAACCTAGCGCCTCAGACAATTTTGCAGTCACCTGCCAATCTTCCATACCGTTCTTGGGCGCCATCACACGGCGCACGGGGGATATGCGACGTTCAGCATTGGTAAATGTGCCATTTTTCTCAAGGAAAGATGCCCCCGGGAAAAACACATGCGCAAACATCGCCGTTTCATTCAAGAACAAATCTTGCACAATCACACATTCCATTTGCTCTAGTGCATGCGTCACGTGCTGCGTATTGGGGTCTGACTGCACAATGTCTTCCCCCACACAATACAAGCCTTTAAAGCTACCTTCAGTGGCAAAATCTAACATATTAGGGATGCGCATGCCAGGCTCTTTACTCAAAGGCCTGCCCCAAGCCGCCTCAAATAAAGCGCGTGTGGCATCATCTGACACATGGCGGTAGCCCGGAAACTCATGCGGCATAGAACCCATATCGCATGAGCCTTGTACGTTATTTTGCCCGCGTAATGGGTTTACGCCCACGCCTTCACGCCCTACATTGCCTGTGGCCATGGCTAAATTGGCTATACCCATTACGGTGGTTGAGCCTTGAGAGTGCTCTGTCACGCCTAATCCATAATAAATCGCCGCATTGCCACCTGTGGCATAAAGTCTTGCAGCCTCACGAATGGTTTGAGCGTCTATTCCCAATTCATCCGATAAAGCTTCTGGTGAATTTTCAGGCTTAGCAACAAAGTCACGCCACTCTACAAAAGAATCCCACTCACAACGCGCTTTTACAAAATCCTCTTTCACTAAGCCTTCGGTCACAATCACATGCGACAACGCTGAAATCAAGGCCACATTCGTGCCTGGGCGCAATTTAAGGTGATAATCCGCGCGAATATGCGGTGAGTTAGCCACTAAATCAATCTCTCGTGGATCAGCGATAATCAGCTTTGCGCCTTCACGCAGGCGACGTTTCATTTGTGAAGCGAATACAGGGTGTCCATCGGTGGGGTTTGCGCCAATCACGAAAATCACATCTGACTCCATCACCGAGTCAAACGTTTGTGTACCCGCTGATTCACCCAAGGTTTGTTTTAGGCCGTAGCCAGTTGGGCTATGGCAAACGCGCGCACAAGTATCCACATTATTCACGCCAAACACTGCGCGTATCAATTTTTGCGTGACATAGACTTCTTCATTGGTGCAACGGCTGGAGGTAATGCCGCCAATCGCATCTTTACCGTACGTTTTATTGATGCGTGTTAGCTCGCTCGCCGCATAGTTAATCGCCTCATCCCAACTCACTTGTTGCCAAGGATCTTTAATACTTTTGCGAATCATCGGTGTGGTGATGCGGTCTTGATGCGTTGCATAACCCCAAGCAAAACGCCCTTTCACACATGAGTGTCCGTGATTTGCGCCGCCATGTTTACTTGGCGTCATACGTACCACTTCTTCGCCTTTCATTTCAGCATCAAAGCTACAACCCACACCACAATAGGCGCAAGTAGTGGTCACAGAATGCTCAGGCGTACCCGCTTCAATCACCGTTTTTTCTATTAAAGTAGCGGTTGGGCAAGCCTGCACGCATGCCCCGCAAGACACACATTCGGAATCCATAAAGTCTGCAATGCCTGCTGAAACCTTAGATTCAAAGCCGCGCCCAGAGATAGTGAGCGCAAACGTACCTTGTGTTTCTTCGCAAGCACGCACACAGCGTGAGCAGACAATACATTTGCTAGGGTCAAAAGTGAAATAGGGGTTGCTTTCATCTTTTTCGGCTTTCAGGTGATTTTCACCGTCATAACCATAACGCACTTCGCGCAAGCCCACTGCGCCCGCCATGTCCTGCAGTTCGCAATCGCCATTGGTGGCGCAAGTGAGACAATCCAACGGATGGTCCGAAATATAGAGTTCCATCGTACCACGGCGAATATCGGCAAGCTTTGATGTTTGTGTGTGTACTTTCAAGCCTTCTGCCACTGGCGTGGTACATGAGGCAGGGTAACCTCGGCGGCCTTCAATTTCCACTAGGCAAAGTCGGCATGAGCCAAATGGCTCTAAACTATCCGTTGCGCACAGTTTTGGCACCATCACACCTGCAACAGCTGCAGCGTGCATGATTGAAACGCCCTCAGCTACGGTTACTTGCCTGTCATCCACCGTCAATGTGACTAGCTTGCTTGAAGCACTATTTGGCGTGCCGTAATCAATGTTTTTGTCGTATTTAATGTCGTCCATCATCTGACTCCTATCCTGCTTTTACGTTTGCAGGCAAACCAAAATCTTCACCAAAATGATTCAATGCGCTTAACACTGGGTAAGGTGTCATGCCGCCCAAAGCGCATAGAGAACCATTGAGCATGGTGTCACTTAAATCGCGCACTAAGGTAATATTTTTTGCGTGGTCTTTACCCGAGGTAATTTTATCGATTACTTCAACACCGCGGGTTGAACCTATGCGGCATGGCGTGCATTTGCCGCAGCTTTCTATCGCGCAAAATTCAAAGGCATAACGCGCCATTTTGGCCATATCCACCGTATCATCAAACGCTACGATGCCGCCGTGACCCAGCACCGCCCATATTTTGGTGAATTCCTCATAATCCAGCGGCGTATCAAATTGGCTTTCAGGCAAATATGCGCCCAGTGGGCCGCCTACCTGCACAGCGCGGATTGGACGCCCTGAAGCTGAGCCGCCGCCGAAGTCATAGAGCAACTCACGTAATGTCGCACCAAAAGCCAACTCAACCAAACCGGTCTGCTTAAGATTTCCCGCCAATTGAATCGGCAAGGTGCCGCGCGAGCGACCCATGCCGTAATCGGCATAAAACTGCGCACCTTTGTCTAAAATAATCGGCACGGTGGCAAGCGAAATAACGTTGTTCACCACCGTTGGCTTGCCAAATAAGCCTTCAATTGCAGGCAGGGGTGGCTTAAACCGTACCAAACCGCGCTTACCTTCTAAGCTTTCAAGCAGTGAAGTTTCTTCACCGCACACATACGCACCCGCTGCGCGACGCACTTCCAACTTAAAAGTGTGATTTGAACCACAAATTTTCTCGCCCAAATAACCCGCATTCTCAGCGCGTTGAATGGCTGTATTCAAGGATTTCAGCGCATGTGGGTATTCACTACGCAAGTAAATGTAGCCTTGGGTTGCGCCCACTGCAATGCCCGCAATGGTCATACCCTCAATCAACACATAAGGGTCATCTTCCATGACCATGCGGTCGGAATAGGTGCCAGAATCGCCCTCATCGGCGTTGCAAACAATGTATTTTTGGTCGGCTTGGCAACCTAACACCGTATTCCATTTAATGCCTGTTGGGAATGCCGCGCCACCGCGACCACGCAAGCCAGAATCGGTCACGGTTTTTACGATTTCTGAACCCGATAATTCCAGTGCATTTTTTAGGCCTTTGTAGCCATCGTGCGCTAAATAATCTTCTAATGAAATCGGGTCGGTAATGCCTACGCGCGCAAAAGTGAGTCGTTGCTGCTTTTTCAACCAAGCCAATTCTTCGGTTAAGCCTAAATTAAGCGGATGCGCGCCACCAGTTAAAAAATCTGCGTCAAAAAGCGATGGTACATCTTTGGGCTGCACGGGTGCATACGCCACGCGACCTTTGTTAGTAGCCACTTCTACCATAGGCTCCAACCAAAATAAACCGCGCGAACCATTGCGAACCAGTTCAATTTCTAAGCCGCGTTTTTTGGCTTCCGTCGCAATCGCATCCGCCGTTTTATTTGCACCTAATGAGAGCGCGGTGGAATCACATGGCACATACACTTTAATCGCCATTACGCACTCCTCGCTTCTTTAACCAACTCGACCACTTTTTCCGCATTCATGCGACCATAAACCTCATCGTCCATCATCACCGCAGGCGAACACGCACAGTTGCCCAAGCAGTAAACGGGTTCTAGCGTAATTGACCCATCTTGCGTGGTTTGGTGATAATCAATGCCAAGTGTAGATTTAATATGCGCCTCTAGTTTTTCAGAACCCATGGCTTGACAAGATTCCGCACGGCATACTTGCAAAATATGCTTGCCCGCAGGATGGCGGCGAAAATGGTGATAAAAAGTCACCACACCATGCACTTCCGCCACAGAAAGTGCTAGCGCTTTTGAAATCGGCAAATACGCTTCTTCCGGCACATAGCCTATATCATCTTGTATGGCGTGCAACAAAGGCAACAACGCCCCTCGCACATTTCGGTATCCATCAATATGCGCGTTAACTCTAGTTAGTTGTTCTGTAGATAACTCTGCCGTCACGAAAACACCCCATCTATGTACAATTTTCGTATGATATACCTTAATCAACCCTAATTAAAGCTGAATAAGGCATAATAAATCGCTTTAATTTGACTCTATTTTTGCTGCATAATTCAACCCATGGACATGGAACTCAAAACCCCAAGACTTATCGACCAGTATGGAAGGACTGTAGATTACATTCGACTTTCCATTACAGACCGTTGCGATTTTCGTTGTACCTATTGCATGGGTGAAGACATGCAGTTT
>JAKPIR010000203.1 GCA_029549705.1 Pseudomonadota bacterium
TGAAGCTCTGCAAAACTGCCCACGGGTAGTTTCTCTGGAGATTCACCGTTACGTAGTCTATCCGCAGCGTTCATCAGTAGGCGTAGCGGTCGATTGATACGCATGGCAATCAGGTAGCCGCCAGCGAGCGAAAGTGCCAAAACTAATGCACCCCAGCCTAGCCACTGCCAAGGAAATGGTCGATCAACATGCACGCGCGGAATGACCACCCAAAAGTCATCCAAGCCAATGTTAAAGCTGACCCAAAGGCCCTCTATACCATAGTGCCGTGTGGTGATAATGGTTTCTGTCCCTAATCTTTCACGAATTTTTTCAGCAACCATGTTAATAAAAGGATCACTGGGTAACGGCTCGATTTCTTCCATGAAGTCGGCGTAATACACGCGCACACCTTCTTTACCGGTGATTTCAGAAAGTAGTGCCAAGCGCAGATTTTCTTGCGAGGCAATCAATGAAGCGCGGGTGTAATTCACCACAGTAACGGCCTGAAGCGCTGTAGCTTCTGCGCGTGGTTTGCGCTCAAAATATTCAAATATTTGCAACGATGCAAACTGCCCGATTGCCAATAACACGGCAATGAGCAGCATGACTCTGGCAAGCAGGGTTTTGGGTAGAAGTTGGACTGTCAATTTAAATAGGTGATGGGGTCAATGAAATTGGAGTTGTCTTAAATACAAACACGCTGCAAACATTAATGATGCTTAATCAACTTCACCATCGGGGATAAATACATAACCAAAACCCCACATGGTTTGTAAATATCTCGGGTGTGCGGCATCCGGTTCGATTAGTTTCCGTAAACGGGATACTTGCACATCAATACTGCGGTCGAAAACGTCTAGCTCTCGCCCGCGAGCCAGTTGCATCAGTTTATCGCGCGAAAGCGGCTGACGCGGATGGTCAACAAACACTTTTAGAAGCGCGAATTCGCCACTGGTAATCGTTACAGCCGCGCCATCTTTTGTTAATGAGCGGGTAGCAGGGTTGAACACGAATTCGCCAATGGTTACGCTATCGCTATTGAGTGCAGGGGCACTTGGTTGCAGGCGTTCATGCCTACGCAATACGGCATTGATGCGTGCCAGTAACTCGCGCGGATTAAATGGTTTTGGTAAGTAATCATCCGCACCCATTTCAAGCCCGATAATTCTATCTACTTCGTCGCCACGAGCGGTGAGCATGATGATGGGCAATAAAGTGCCGCTAGCGCGAATTCTGCGGCAAATAGACAAGCCATCTTCGCCTGGCAACATTAAATCAAGCACCAGTAAATCAATGGCTTCTACCGCCAGAATGGCATCCATCTCTTTGGCATCTGACGCTACTTTAACGGTATATTCCTGCTCAGTGAGATAGCGCTGCAGCAGTTCACGTAGGCGCACATCGTCATCGACGACCAGGATTTTTTTATGTTGATCTGACATGGTGTTGTTCTCGCTAAATGTTGATAACTGACCAAAATGTTGCCACGAAATTAAGACGTAAAGTATATTGCGAAAGGTTGCTAAATGTAAGTAATTTTAGTGAATATCTTGGCTTAGCAAATATTAAAAGTGCGAAACTAATTTTTATCTAACCAGTCCATGGCACATAGCTTTTAAATTGATATGGACAATGCCGCGTTATAAGTTTTAATCTTATGACTGTTACAAATTATTACAATTTTTTCCTGACTGAAACAAATGATTAACAATAGCCACTCATAGTATATGGTTATACTATTGTTCTAAATTTTTCGGCAAGTTTACTTTTTTAACGGTTATTTAATTGCGTCAAATAAACTTAATGCAAGTAAAACTTAATATGCAAGTAAAACTTAATATGCAAGTGAAACTTAAAATAAGTGCTACTCAATGTAGTTAAGCTTAAATATGGTCATGCTAAATCATTTTTCAATTAGTAAGTTTGCATGCGTTGCTGCCTGTATTTATTTAGGCTTGTCAAACTATGCAGTTGCGGCGGGTCGCGGTTATCTTTTGGCGGCGGATGATAGCCAAAGACTCACGACTAATGATGATGTTTCGGCCAATGAAGGTTTGCAGCAAACCCTCAATTTAAATTTTAGCCCAGAAAATAGAGAAAAGTTACGCAGGGCGCTGGATGATTATGCTCGTTCTGTTGACGAAAATCATGAGCAGATTGAAGCGCGCCGCAAGGCTATGCATGAGAGTATAGAGGCGCGGTTTTTAGATGCAGATACCGATGGTGATGGCTCGGTAAACAGGCAAGAAGCCACCGAAAAACTCCCGCAAATTGCCCGGCATTTTAATCAGGTGGATTCTAATGAAGATGGCACTATTACGATTGATGAGTTAGAAGAAGCCCAAGCGCGTATTTTAGAGCGTAGAAAAGCCGCTGAAATGGCTATTGAAGAAAAGAAGCTACAGGCCGCAGTAGAGGCCGTGGTGAATAAACAGTCGGAGACTACGCCAGCTAAACCAGTTGAGGCTATTCCGAGTAAGCATAAAGATACCAAACAAACCTCTGTTAATTTAAAAAAACGCTCGTACTAACGCTAAACAGCAATTCTGCACCAAGTATTCACCGCAACTGAATTCACATTCAAATTATTGTAAATCCGTATGGCTAAAGCCAATAATGGCTTAATATTAACGCCTATGCCCCTCACTGTTTCAGTCGTTCAAAGTATAGCGCAGGTGAATGCTTGTGACTGGGATGCGCTGGCAGGTGATATGCCTTTACTCAGCCATGCATTTTTGCGTGCGCTGGAGCATTCAACATCTATTGGTGATGGCACGGGCTGGCAACCTTATTATTTGCTGGTTAAAGAAGACGCGCAGTTGGTTGGCGCTATGCCGCTTTTTATAAAAAGCCATTCGTATGGTGAATATGTGTTTGATTGGGCTTGGGCGGATGCGTACGCGCAAAATGGCTTGTCGTATTATCCAAAATTAGTATCTGCCATTCCATTTACCCCAGTAACCAGTGCAAGATTATTAAGTGCAAAAGTTGAAGTGCAAGTTTTGATGCTCGATGCGTTAGATAACATCATGCATCAACATCATTTGTCGTCTGCCCATGTGTTGTTTCCAGATGAAGAGTCTGCAGAAGTGCTGCACAAAGCGGGTTGGATGCAACGTCATGGTGTGCAGTTTAGATGGGAAAATCGGCGCTATCAAGATTTTGAAACATTTTTAAACACATTAAGCCACGATAAGCGTAAAAAAATTCATCAGGAGCGTAAAAAAGTGCAGGCTGCGGGTGTGGTTTGCCATGCAGTGTTAGGCCATGATATCTCAGAACAGCTTTGGGATTTTTTTTACACTTGCTACAGCAACACTTATGCGGAGCATCATTCCACGCCTTATTTATCGCGTGCATTTTTTATAGAAATTGGCAAAACCATGCCGCAAAATATTGTGCTGATTGTGGCATCGCGCAATGATCAACCTATTGCTTGTGCTCTGAATTTTTACAATCAAAGCACGCTGTACGGCCGCTATTGGGGCGCAACGCAGTTTGTTTCAGGCCTGCATTTTGAGTTGTGCTATTACCAGGCGCAGCAATTTTGCATTGAACAAAATATCACTTATTTTGAAGGCGGTGCCCAGGGTGAGCATAAGCTCGCACGCGGGTTTGAGCCGCGCCCTACATGCTCATATCACCGCATAGCCCACGCTGAATTCGCCGAGGCGATAGCGCAATTTTTAGCGCGCGAGCAACAAAACATCACAGCCTACACCAACGAGCTAGAAGAACGCGCGCCTTACAAAGCGGCAACTACCAGGCAATCGGCTTTCCATCATAAGCAATAAAACGGCCTGAGTTGCTTAGGTTTAAACGGGTAATCACTTCACGCAAGCCGGTGGCACTGGTGTGGGCATCAATTAAACCATTGGGGCCGCCCATGTCGGTACGCACCCAGCCGGGGTGTAACGTCACCACGCTAATGCCATAAGGCTTGAGGTCAATCGCCAGGCTTTTCATGACCATATTCACTGCAGTTTTACTGCTGCGATACAGATAGCTCTCGCCACTGGTGTTGTCATCAATACTGCCCATTTTGCTACTGAGGGTAGCAATTTTTTTAAGCTGGCTTCTGGTGATATGCTGCACAAAAGCCTCTGCCATTTTCATGGGCGCCATGCTATTGACCTTGAAAGCGTTTGCCCAAAGTTGTTCATCAGTGTCACCAAAAGTGCTTTCAGGATACACGCCTGCGTTGTTAATCAGCACATCAATATTTTGCGATTTTAATGTGAGCGCCAGCGCATCAATCTGCTTAAAATCACTCACATCTAATGGCAATACATGCACGTTATCATGCTGCGTGGTGAGCGCCTGCAAAGCAATGGCAGATTGCGGATGTCGGCAACACGCCAATACTTGCCAGCCATCGGCCGCATATTGCCTGCTAAGTTCTAAACCAATGCCGCGGTTTGCCCCAGTAATTAACACAGTGTATTTCTGCATATTTAACTCCATTTACATCAATCATGGGCGATTATGCGCGCCTTAAAAACAAAAAGCCACATGCTTAACATGTGGCTTGCTTAGGCGCATAGCATTGCAAGCGGCAACTTGCCAGCTTAAGGTTTACTGATAAAGCTTTGCGTCGCCTTTTCTGTCACAATGCTTGCCCATTTTTTCTTTGCCGGCCGTGCGCTCAGCCTCGTCAATTTTACCATCGCTGTTGGCGTCCATCTTGCTAAACATCTTGTCCGCCATGGCCTGGTGACCTGCCATAAATTCATCACGGCTGATTGCACCGTCTTTGTTGGTATCTGCATCCTGCATTTTGTGGTGGCGCGTACAGTGCTTGCTGCCGTCTTCGTGATGGTCTGCATACGAAAGCTGACTAAAACCCAAAGCGAGTGATATTGCTACAAAAAGTGCAGAGATTTTCATTTTAATTCCTTCATAAAATTGATGTATTACGATTACTCAACATAGACAAGCGAGTTAGGCAGGCGTTCCAAGCAACATGCATTTAAACATAAAAATTGAGACGCATTGTAGATTGAACCCTGATTTCTTTTAAAAAAAACGTCGCCATAATTGTATGTTTTTTAGCGAAAAAATACCTAAGAAAAAAGTGGATTCAAGCATTTTTTAACACATAACCTTTTTCGATGCTCTGTAAGCCTTTATATACAAGGCTCTCATGGCATAATTTTTTCCTCGGATAAAAATCGTGGTTTTTGAATCAGTTATCACGCACTGTTTTTGTCATTATCGCAAACGGCTCATTAGGTATTTTTAAGTAAAATCATGAGGTCATTTTACGTGTTGCGCATAGCGCAATAAATAAACCATTGCGTATGATTTGAATCATATAAACACATCAATGTTGATGCGTTTAAACCTAAAAGGAGAATAATCATGTGGACAACACCAGTAGCAACAGAAATGCGTTTTGGCTTTGAAGTAACAATGTACGTTTGCAACAAATAATTGAGCCTTAAACGAATTTTAAAAGCCCAGTGCAATCACTGGGCTTTTTTATTGCCTTTTTCTCTATGCATCACGGCTTAATAAATAGGCTGATTGTGCGATAATCACGCCTTCAAAACAAATATAACTGTCTAAATTTCATTGTAATGTTGTAAATCACGCCCCGTCACTTCTTAAGACCTGCATTCGTTATTGTAGGCAATTTACAAATCAATTTATTTCAGTTACTTAACGTTATTGATGTGAATAAATAGCGTTGCCAAATTTTGTCATCGGAGAGTATGTTGTCTATTTTTAGTATTGAAAAATACAGCCCGCAAGAAATTAAACTCAATTTATTAAGCGGTTTAACGGTTGCATTGGCGATGGTGCCAGAAGCCATTGCATTTGCCTTGATAGCGCACGTTTCACCACTTACAGGCTTAT
>JAKPIR010000211.1 GCA_029549705.1 Pseudomonadota bacterium
TATTTGTTTGCCACGGTGGTGTTAATGGGCTTGCTGCAAATACTGTTTGCAGTGGCCAAATTGGGTAAATTTATTCGCATGGTGCCGCATCCTGTGATGCTCGGCTTTGTGAATGGCTTGGCTATTGTGATTTTTTTGGCGCAGTTCGGGCACTTTAAAACCGTGGCGGAAGACGGAACGACAGCATGGATGAGCGGCCAGCCACTTTATACCATGCTAGGTTTAATCGCCCTGACCATGGCAGTGATTTATCTGCTCCCAAAATTAACTAAAGCCATTCCCTCAACATTAGCAGGCATCATGGTGGTTTCATTTGGGGTTACTTTTTTGAATATTGATACTAAAACGGTGGGCGATTTGGGTTCAATTGCGGGCGGCTTACCTAGCTTTCATTTGCCACAAGTGCCATTGAACCTTGAAACATTCAAAATTATTTTTCCGTATGCATTAATACTTGCAGCGGTTGGCTTGATTGAAACTTTACTCACACTTAACCTGATTGATGACATGACGGACACAAGGGGTAAACCCAATCGTGAATCAATGGCACAAGGTGCGGCAAACGTTGTAACTGGGCTATTCGGCGGCATGGGCGGCTGTGCCATGATTGGCCAAAGTATGATTAACGTGAATAACGGTGCACTTAAAAGACTGTCAGGTATTGCCACTGCGGTGTTTCTACTCTCATTTATTCTGTTTGCCTCACACTGGATTGAAATGATTCCACTGGCGGCATTGATAGGCGTCATGTTTGTGGTAGCTGAAAAAACTTTTGAATGGGGCAGTTTTAGGTTGTATGGCAAAATACCCAAACCAGATTTATTGGTAATCGTTCTCGTTGCAGGTATTACGGTGGTTGCAGATTTAGCTATTGCCGTGATTATTGGGGTGATTTTTTCTGCCTTAGTGTTTGCCTGGGAACACGCCAAACAAATCAGCGCGACCACACGCACCAATGAACAAGGCTGGAAAGTATATGAATTGAAAGGCACGCTGTTTTTTGCTTCTATCTCAGCGTTTCAAAACCTGTTTTCACCAGCAAACGACCCACAAGAAGTGGCCATTGATTTCAAAAACGCCAAAGTGGCCGACCATTCGGCTTTAGCTGCCATAGATGCACTGGCTGAGCGCTATCAAGCCGCAGGTAAAAAACTGCATCTCAAACATCTAAGCCAAGATTGTTTAGAGCTATTGGATAAAGCCAAAGGGATGATAGAAGTGAACGTACTGGAAGACCCAAAATATCATATTGCCGACAATAAACTGGGCTAAATCATACCGATGATCAAAAGCAAATAGACCGGTTTAATACTGTTGAAAGCAATTTAAAACTGTAGCAACGGTCTGAAGGCAAGTGGTTTATAGGTTAGATTAGCTGGTACGTGGCTGCTAATCGAGAAAATAGTACAAAGAAAAACGCCCCATTCTTTCGAATGAGGCGTCTTTATTGGTGGTGAAAGAGGGACTTGAACCCTCGACCCCAGGATTATGAATCCTGTGCTCTAACCAGCTGAGCTACATCACCAGATAAATCGGTTGCCAAAACTTTAGCAAGGGCGCAATTCTAGTGTTTTAGGCGCCAATTGTCAAAAATAGTTTGCGGTATTTACCTTTAAGTTTGCATCAAATTGGCATTAAACAAGATGCGCGTAAAGCAGGCAGTACAATCAGTACGACAAGTAAGCACAACGCCGTGTAATGAAGATTTCATGCTAAAGCGTTAAACATTAAACCTAAAGTGCATCACGTCGCCATCTTGCACAATATATTCTTTGCCTTCTAAGCGCATTTTCCCTGCTTCTTTGCTGCCTTGTTCGCCTTTGTTTTTTACGTATTCGTCATATTGAATCACTTCTGCGCGAATAAATCCGCGTTCAAAGTCGGTGTGAATCACGCCAGCGGCTTGCGGTGCGGTGGCGCCTTTTTTTATCGTCCATGCGCGTACTTCTTGCACGCCAGCGGTGAAGTAGGTTTGCAAGCCAAGTAAATCGTAAGCGGCGCGGATGACGCGGTTTAAGCCAGGTTCTTCTTGGCCGAGTTCGGATAAAAACAGGAGTTTATCTTCTTCATCTAATTCAGAGATTTCACCTTCAATTTTTGCGCAAATACACACGACTGGTGCGTTTTCAGCTTTGCCGAGGGCAACAACTTTGTCTAAAAGTGGATTATTTTCGAAACCTTTTTCATCCACGTTGGCTAAGTACATGACGGGTTTTACAGTAATGAGACAAAGCGGTTTGAGCAATTGTAATTCGTCTGCATCAAGCCCCAATGTACGCACCGCCTTGGCTTGGTCTAAACATGGCACAACTTTTTCTAATACTTTCAGCAAGGCAATTGCGTCTTTATCGCCACTCTTCGCTTTTTTGCTTTCGCGTTGCATGGTTTTTTCTACCGTTTCCATGTCGGCCAGCGCTAGTTCAGTATTGATGACTTCAATGTCTGAAAGTGGGTCAATTTTGTTTGAAACATGAATCACGTTGGTATCTTCAAAGCAACGTACGACATGGGCAATGGCATCTGTTTCACGGATGTTGGCTAAGAATTTGTTGCCTAAGCCTTCACCTTTTGAAGCGCCTGCTACCAAGCCGGCGATGTCAACAAACTCAACAATCGCAGGTTGCACGCGTTGCGGTTTTACGATATCAATCAGCGGTTGCATGCGGGGGTCAGGCACTTCTACAATGCCAACGTTGGGTTCTATCGTGCAAAAAGGGTAGTTTTCAGCCGCAATACCCGCTTTGGTAATGGCGTTGAATAATGTTGATTTTCCTACATTTGGTAGACCTACGATGCCACACTTCATATCAATACTTTCTCTGTTGGGTACTTTGTTAGGATATCTCTATTTCAGTTATTTCTTTGTGTGCAATTTCAACATTGCGTTTTCAAATTCGCCGGCTAGCAATAAGTCTAGTACTTTGGTGCTGGCAAGCAGGCTTTCATCTATGGCCGTTTGCTCATCTTTTAATGGCGGTTTGAGAACATAGTTAACCACTTCATTACGCTCACCGGGGTGGCCAATGCCAATGCGCAAACGCCAATAATTTGGCGTACCTAAGGCTGCGTGTATATCTTTTAAGCCATTATGGCCACCGTGACCGCCGCCCAGTTTCAATTTAGAGCTGCCTGCTGGTAAATCTAGTTCATCATGAATCACTAAAATTTCAGCAGGAGAGATTTTATAGTAGTTGGCCAGCGCCGCAACGGCTTTGCCGCTCAGATTCATAAAAGTGGCGGGTTTGAGCAACCATCTGTCTTGTGCTGGGTATAATTTGCCCACGAGTCCAAACATTTTAGCGTCAGCAGTTAATGTACTATTCGTTTGCGCTGCAATGGCATCTATCCACCAAAAGCCTGCGTTGTGACGTGTTTTTTCGTACTTGTCGCCCGGGTTGCCTAATCCAACAAAAAGTTTAATTCCACTCATACGACAATAGTATCAATAAAAAACGCGCACTTCATAGCAAAGTGCGCGTTTAATTTGCATGCCCGTTAACTTAAGCTGCTGGTTCTTCTGCAGCTGCAGAAACACCGCCACGCGTTTTGGCAATTGAAGCAACTGCAGCGTCATCACCG
>JAKPIR010000217.1 GCA_029549705.1 Pseudomonadota bacterium
ACGGACGCCACATCAAGTGCAGCAAAAGGCTCATCTAAAATCCATAATTTAGTGTTTGCCAACCATAA
This sequence comes from Pseudomonadota bacterium, assembly GCA_029549705.1. GTDB lineage: Bacteria > Pseudomonadota > Gammaproteobacteria > Burkholderiales > Methylophilaceae > Methylotenera. The sequence continues at coordinate 69 of JAKPIR010000217.1, forward strand.
GCCTGCTAGCGCCACGCGGCGCTTTTGGCCTTGTGAAAGTACGCGGGCAGGCAAAAAGGCACAACGTGCGATACCAATCGCAGTGAGCGCAGCCATGGCGGCCTGCTCACTTGCCTCAATTCCTGCCATACGTGCATTGGTCTGCAAATTTTCTAACGCGGTAAGGTCATCTTTTAAACCATTTAAATGACCAAGATAAGTGAGATTGGACAAATAAGACTCAGCATCTTCTTTAATTTTCTTGCCGTTCCAAAACACCGCACCTTCTTCGGGTGTAAGCAAGCCACACAATATCCGGAGCAAACTACTTTTTCCACTGCCGTTTTCACCTAGCACATAAAGCAAACCACACGGTTGCAATTCAAAACTAACATTTTTGAAAAGCAGTCGATCTCCTCGTAAACAGGATAATCCCTGAGCGCTTAACATGACATGCATGCCCCAGCGAGAAACAGTGCAGATGAAATAACATAATGAGTCAGCATACGAGTAGATTGTATCATTCTAACTATTGACCACCAATGGAGGTGATACGCTGTAGTAACAACCCGGCAGCAGCAAAACCGAATGGCGCTGTAACGCACACACTTGACCCATATCCTGCACAATTTAGGCCGGTGATGCCACCGCCTTCTGTCTCACAAACACCTTCGGGTTTAACCACGGACTCATCCGAGTACACACACAACACGCCGAGTTTTGAAGTTTTGCCTGAAGTCGCTTTTGCAAAGCCATAATCACGGCGCAGCAAGTTGCGCACTTTTGCCAGTAATTTATCATGGCTCACCACGCTTAAATCGGCTTGTTTGATATGCGTGGCGTTTAGCCGTCCACCTGCGGCGCCCGTCATCACCAAAGGAATAGCATTTTTTTTGCAAAAATCCGCAATCGCCGCTTTAGCTTTTGCGTCATCAATGCAATCAATAATCCCGTTGTAAGGCTGATTCAATAATGTTGTGATATTCTCAAGGCTAACAAAATCTTCAATTTGATTGACATGGGCATGCGGGTTAATCTGCTTGATGCGCTCTGCCATCGCCGACACTTTAGCTTTACCGAACGCGCCATCCAACGCGTGTAATTGACGATTGACATTCGATTCCGCGATATTGTCCAAATCAACCAAAGTAATCGTGCCCACCGCATTGCGCGCCACCGCCTCAGCCGCCCAAGAACCCACGCCACCAATGCCAATCACGCAAATATGCGCGGCTTGTAACTTGGCTAAACCGTCAGCGCCATAAAGGCGTGCAACGCCACCAAAACGGCGGGCAAAATCAGGGGCTTCTAATTGCATATTGCGTTGCTCTAAAATTGATTAAATTCGGCTTGTTTTTTAAGGTAATCTTTTCGATGCCCTGCGAGCCTTATAAATAGAGGCTTACAGAGGCGTAATTTTTTGTCGTGTGATTTTAAAACCAGTCAATGCGCTATTTAAATAACCATATTACTTATAAAAATTCAGTTTTCTAACACCACAAACGCCGCCGCCAAATTTTTTTCATCACTAATACTAATATGCGTTTGACTAATATTTTTGGTTTGCATAAAAGCTAGCAATTCGTCGGCCAGAATCAAAATCGGCTTACCTAAATCATCATGTGAAACTGCAATATTTTGCATGGTAGCAGGCGCACGTAACCCTGTGCCTAGCGCCTTAGAAAACGCTTCTTTTGCGGCAAAACGCTTGGCCAAAAACCGTGCTTTGATATGCGAGGCAAGGTAGCTGGCCAGCTCGCTCTCAGCTAATATGCGTTTTGCTAAATCATCGCCAAACTGAGCAATCGAAGCCTCAATGCGCGCCACCTCTACAATGTCTGTGCCAATACCAAAAATCATATTATTTTGATGCAAACTCTTTCATGAGCGATTTCATCTCGCGCACAGCGTTATCCCAGCCCACAAACAGCGCATGTGCAACAATGGCGTGGCCGATATTGAGCTCTTCTAAGCCAGGGATTGAGGCAATTTCATTGACATTGTGATAGTGTAAGCCATGCCCTGCATTGACCACTAAGCCTAGTTTTAGACCATGCGCAACGGCATCTTTAACGCGCTGTAATTCATGGGCTTTTTCGGTTAAATCTTCCGCGTCTGCAAACGCGCCTGTGTGTAGCTCAATGACGGGTGCACCCGTTTTTTTAGCGGCATCAATTTGCGCAATGTCTGGGCCTATAAAAAGCGATACGCGTATGCCCGCTGCACTGAGTTTTTGCACGGCTTTTTGCACATTGGCAAAGTTGCCAGCCACATCTAAGCCGCCTTCAGTGGTGCGCTCTTCGCGACGCTCTGGCACTAGGCACACATCCTGCGGCGCGACTTTTAGCGCGATGCCTATCATTTCATTTGTCACGGCGCATTCCAGATTCATCTTGGTTTGCAGTAATGGGCGCAAAGCAAAAATGTCGGCATCTTGCATGTGGCGGCGGTCTTCACGCAAATGCAGGGTAATGCTGTCAGCACCTGATTGTTCTGCGCGCAAAGCGGCTTGTACCACACTGGGGTATTTTGTGCCGCGCGCTTGGCGAATGGTTGCCACGTGGTCGATATTAACGCCTAGTTTAATCATGTTATAAAAATACCTTAAAAAAATAAGGGGCTGTCCTAGATAACTAGCCCATATGTTGTTTAACCCATTGTTTCAATTGTACTAACTGTGCTTGTGGTGTTGGGTTGTTAAAACGCCACTCGCACTCCTTCAAAAACAGTCCGAAATTAGCTTTAGGAACGC
>JAKPIR010000022.1 GCA_029549705.1 Pseudomonadota bacterium
AAGCGTATGCAGCAATGTTTGCGCTTGAAAAAGGTTTTGCCATTGCCAGAGTTCTTATAAATGCGCCTGAGACATTCTCGAATGTCTATGCTTCTGTTTCAGCAATACCTTACGTTGGTCCATACCTTGCGCCAGTTATGGCAGGAGCAGCAGTTGCAACACAATTAGCTCAAGTTGCAATCATTAATAGTGCACAGCCAAAAGGCTTCGCAAACGGTGGTTACACAGGCGCAGGCGGCAAATACGATCCAGCAGGCATTGTTCACAAAGGAGAGGTTGTTTTCTCTCAAGCTGACGTAGCTCGTTGGGGTGGTGTAGGCAATGTTGAAGCTATGCGAACAGGCAAAGGCTTTGCTGATGGCGGTGTTGTAGATACTAAAGTTTTGGATATGTCGGGCAATCAGGCGTTGAGCAACTATCTATCTGATCGTCAGACAGCGAATGAACGCAGTTCTAGCCAAACTGTTGTGGACAACAATACTAAAGTTTTAATTTTCGATGATAGACAAGCTATGGAGCAAGAGATGCTAGGGGCAGCGGGTGAGAAAGCATTCTTGTATCACTGGAAGAGAAATCAAAGCAAATTAAGAAATTAGTTTAAGTATTAAATAAACCGACCTATTGGTCGGTTTTTTAATGGGTGAATATATGAAAGTCACAGTGAACGGGCATGAATATATCTTGCTCACGAAATGTCCATTGCTTGAAACAACTGAACGTTATGAGTTTAAGACTGACGTTCATCAAAGTTTTGACGCAACGGGAGAGGAAAGGATTCCTTTGCTAGATGCCGCAAGACAATCATTCAACTGGTCAATAATCGCATTCAGAAATGAAGTGCCTGAAATGTTCAATGATTTGTACTCTTGGATGCGAAAAGAATATTTAGTGCCTCAGCCTTTAGAGTCTCAATTGGTGGGCAATCTATCAGATGATTTTATTGAAGCTGATACAAGTAATCTAGGTATCAATGTTGGGACTTTGATTCTTGTGACGGCTCAGGGCATTTCTTCAGTTGTTGAAGTAACCGAAATTGGACGATATGAAGCCATTGAGGGTGTTCCAACATACATAGATGGTTATCGATTAAATGAGGCTGTAACGGCTTCTAATGCGAAGATAATCCCATTGCGAAAGGCAATCATTGCAGGAAACCCAACATCTCAAGCAAATGGCTTAATGTTCAAGCCGACACTTAATTTAAGAGTGTTAGATAATGTTGAATATCCAATTGCAGATGAACCGCAGCAATACAAAGGTGATGACATTTACTTCACTCCATTGCTACTTGACGGTGACTTTCTTGATCTGAATTTTGAGCAACATCAAACGATTGTTGATGGCGAAATAGGTAACTTCTGGCAATTTGCACACTGGCTTAATCCGCTGATCAACAAGAACTTTCGTGTAATCATGAAGTCAAGACAAGACTATATTGATTATAAAAAGTGGTTTTATCGTAGACGTGGGCGTTTAAATCAGTTTTGGATGCCAAGTTACCAAAACAACTTCAACTTAGTTTCTCGCAGTAGCTCAAGTATTACAGTGAAGAATGACAACTTTCTGAGCGAACGAAAGAACATTGCTATTAAGTCAAATGGCATTTGGTCAGCACATTCAGTTGATTCAACAAGTGTAAGTGGTCAGAACATTGTTATGAATATTTCACCATCGCCACCCGTGCAGATTGATCGTGTGTCGTACCTTGGCTTATATCGCTTGAATAGTGATGCGGTGGAGTTCTATTTTAAAGGTGCGGACATTGTAGAAGCAACAGTCCCAATTGTTGAGTTATCGCCATGATGAATTTATTTAAGTCTAAAAAAGATCTGTTTGAGTTCAAGTATGGGGACAATACTTGGCTTTTTACCAGCGCTTCAAAGCCTGTCACTCATAATGATAAAACGTATTTACCATTTGTTGTAAGTCGTGGAAATATTGAAGTTGAAGACATAGACAAGTGTGAAACTGATGTTGTATTTCCGTATCCGCAAGTGATAGCGAATGAAAATGGCGATG
>JAKPIR010000226.1 GCA_029549705.1 Pseudomonadota bacterium
GGGTGCCAACAATTGCGCGTGAGGGTGTCAAAGTTGTTTGCTATCGAAATAAAAGCTGTATGCGCTTATAAAACCAGGGCATGAGGGGTATTTTGCTTGTAGTTTGAGCCGTGGCGCATCAGCTGACTGGCTTGCAACGAATTAGTTAACTGGCGCCGGAGCCCCGCAGGGGCGCAGGGCACCAACAGCGGCCAATAAAATGCCGAAGGCATGGCCGCTGTTGGCGTCCACGTTGAACGCCCAGTTAGGCATTGCTTTGCTTGACGGTGTTGGGTTCGCGTAATGCTCTGACAAGCTCAGGCGTTAACTCTTTGTTCGGTTCATTGCGGAGTATGAGAACGTTGATAATGCCCATGTACATGTAGTCGTGGCTCTTTGGATCCATTTTGGAGACCAGACTTATCGCAAGTTGGGTGTCTTGTAGCTTCACGAGCTTTTCGAACCCAGCAAAAACCTGAGATGTACTTTTGTTGTGCAGGTAGAAAAATGCTGCAGATATGAATTGTGCAATTACGCCGGCCACACCTAAAACGACTGATTCATTTAGATTATTTCTGTCATAGAAGTAGGCAGCAAAGGCAAGAATTACAACAACTAATCCGACACTAGAGGCTATAACACTACTCCAAAAACTTACCTTGTTCTGGAAAAGCGTTGATTTGTAGAACTCTTCAAGCTTTTTTATGAAGGGATCTTGAGGTTGAGCGCTTTGTTGTTGATTCACGCGGATACCTTAATGCAATGCCTAACGAACGAAAGTATGACTGCGCAGTTAGAACCGAAGGGCAATAGACACAGTTGTGGTGCACTTACCGAGGGGGGCGATCAATGCTGGTATCTAGGCCAAATGGGTTTGCCTTCTCGGCGTCTGGACGTACACCGGGGGGGAAGAACCTGTAGATGCTGCCGTCAGCCATCCTTGAGTAGCGAGTTCCTGGTGGATCGTAATCGAGCCAAGGGCCACTTTCAGTACTGCCAGTATTCTCCTGTGTCCAGCCTTTAGAGGCTAAGGTAGGTGGCTTAGTGAATTCTGACGTCAACCTATTTTCGGTGTGTGTGGCTGGCGTGGTCTGCTGCGATTGGCTTGGCAAATTGCAGTCATGCTGACTGAATGTGAATCGTGTGATTTCTGCTCCGTCATTTCCGCGATAGACGTATACATACGTGCCGCCATATTGCAAAGATGGTTTCATGTCTTTGCTTGTGCAGACGCCGTTTTTGACAACAGACTTCACGTTTGTTTCCAGCCAAACCGCTGTGATATCTTGCGATGAGTAATTGGGAAACGAGTAGTAGTAGGTAACGCGCGCCCCTGGGCCGACGGCAGTTGTATCCCACCGCGTGTCTTCATCGACCATTCTTGGGCCTAAGCGGTTGGATTGCTCAGCGGCCTTGTTGAAGCCCTCAATCAGTTTCTCCTCAATTTGCTGTGGCGTAGGGCCTGACGAGCGGAAAGCGGAGTCGCCGGCAGACTTACCAATGATCTTGCCGATGCCGCCGCCGATTGCCATTGCAAAAAGCAAAGCGATAAATCCAAGAGCAGAAAGAACTTTTTTCCACATGTATAGCCCCCTAACGTGATGTAGACGGCAAAACACGGTGGATACATCCGGGCCGTGACGATACATCTTTTGAGAAAAAGCGCTGCAACCCGCTTGCCTGCTGGTTTTGAGCGTCATACACTGTTAAAAAACACAGGTATAAATTTTTCA
>JAKPIR010000254.1 GCA_029549705.1 Pseudomonadota bacterium
ATAAGACGAAACGGTGAAACCGATGGCCATTCATCGCTTATCCAACGAAGCAATAGTTCGGCGCTGACACACCGCTCAATAGGATTTTCCGTATTGGGTAGCGTGACAATGGGCTGAAAAAACATTTCCAGCTCATTATGCTGCAGCGCCGTAATAATCGCCTCTTCAAGCTGATGCGTCTTTTGGTGCATGTTTGAGATGACTTTGTCATAAATTTCAATACGCGAGTCGTTGACCAAAGCGTGATGCAACGCGAGTTTGGCGTTATCAAACAATGAGAGGGCGCTAATGGGCGCCTCAAGGGAGCTGATGCCGCCAAAAATCGGTTTTAAAATAAGGGTGACGTTTTCAAGCGGCAATTCTGTTTCAAACGCGTGGGCCAATTTTGCAGCCATTAAATTTAACTGCGCTGAAAAATGCAAATTCTCGACGATGATGGCAAAGTCAAACATGCCAATTCGAAATAGTGTGGCATCTAAGTTGAGGTGTTGTTCAATCACATCAACAGCGGCTTGCACAATTTGGTCAGAAATGGCATTGAGCTGCGGTGTTTTATCAAAGTTAATATTGAGCTGAATGACGAGTATGCCGATTTTTTCAGAAGAGTGTACATCGTTTTCTTGCGTAGTTGCAGTTTCTGGTACGGGTGAATAGCGGTTAAGAATATCCAGCAAGAATCGCTGGTTTGGCAATCCTGTTTCTATGTCATAGTGTTGTATATAGTTAAACTGAAACTGGTCGAACTGATGCGTAGCCGTTGCCAGCAATTGCATTAAAAAGCATTGAAATTTTAAGCTGATGGCTTGATCCGCGTTTTGCGCGTCTTCCGCATTTGCAAGCACCGAAGGTTGCAGCATTAAACTGCGTGCTAATAAAAATGCCGTGCTTAGGGCGGCACCGGCTTGGTAGTCTTCCAACCATGTTTGTATTAAGCGATTCACCATCGCGTTAAATTGTACCCAGTTTAACTGCTTAGGCCATTGGCGAATCACGTCAATGGATTTCTCTTTTGGTGTTGCGGATGTGTCAATATCGTTAAAAGGCGGCAGGCTGCGTAACGGGTGAAAAAGCGTACTGCTTACTTGGTACGTGCCAGCGACATCGGAGACCCTGAGGCCATTAGTGTTCATCAATTGCACAAGGTCATTGGGGGACAATGCAAACGTAAACGTCTGTGCCGTCACCATCTGGCCTGGTTTACTCTCAGATAATGCCAAGCCGGTTTGATTAACCATAGAAGTTGCTAGGGTTTAATCCGTAACTGTCAGCAGGCAATCCTCGGACAATTTTGTATGGTTCGCCTTTGGGGGTGAGCGGGGAGTTGATGAGGTTGATGGTGGCCGGGTACTCGTTTTTGGTTTTATCCGGATTGAGTAAAATCATCACCCGAGGCAGTAGACGGCGCACGCTGTTTTGCTGAATCACCACGCCGACTTCGCCGGAGTTGAGTTCCACCAATGAACTCACTGGATACATGCCTAAAAACTGCACCAGCTGATTTACCAATGCCGCGCTAAATTTCACATCAGCCATTTTGTTAATACGCTCAAGAGCGACTTGGTTATACACGCCTTTAGCATACACCTTATTGGTGGTAAGGGCACAGTAAGTATCAATAAGCCCCGCCATCTGACCGCCGCGGTTGATTTGTTTTCCAGAAAGCTCATTCGGGTAGCCACTACCGTCAAAACGTTCATGGTGATCCGCCACAATAGCGATGACACTTTCAGGAATATCTTTCGTTTCTTTTAATATCTCAATGGCATAATCCACGTGGCGTTTCAGCACCGCAAATTCTGCGCTGGAAATTTTACCCTCTTTGTGCAGCAGCTGCGGCGGTAATTTTCCCTTGCCAATATCTTGCAACAACCCCGCCATGCCTAAATTTTTGATCTGCGCTTTAGGAAAAGACATAAAGCTCGCAAACGCCATGAGTGTGATGGAGACATTTAGCGCATGGTTATAAGCGTAATTGTCGGTTTGTTTGAGTTTGGCGAGCCACATCAGCGCGTCTGGGTTGCGCTCAATACTATCCACCATGCCATCCAGCGCTTCATTCACATTGGTGATGTCAATTTGCTGTCCAGCGGCCAGCGCTTCAAAAATTTCACGCGTGGCAACTTGTGATTTATCATAAGTTGGGTAGATTTCAGCAATTTCATCTTCAACCAGAGAGGCTTCTTCAATGATGGTGGCCTGATTGATGCCCTGATGCTCGTCAGTGTTGTTGTCGGTTTTATCTTTTAGTTTTTTGCTTTTACTGCCCCAACTGGTAAGACCGCCTAAAAAGCTCGTAAAGTCTTCTTTAATCTTACTTGCAAGGCTTGTGCTTTCTGCAGATTCCGCATCTTCAGACACAGGCGTGTAGATTTGATTATTGATATTTTGCACATTCAGCAAAATATTATCAGTGGTCTTAGCCCCAGGGTTATTCGCCTGATTTGCGAGGCTGGCCTGATTGGCCGCCTGAATTTCTTTCATGACGTTAAAAAACGTAAATTTTTGACTGCTCGGGCTGCGCTTGGCTAATTTAGTCGTCGATAAACCTGATTTTGTATTTGCGCTGATGGGCATTTTTGAAGTGATGCCGTCCCGTCTAATACCAACTTCTTCCTTAGGTGGTGCGATGAAATGTTTACCAATCGATACCGTGTGGTCAACATACACTACCTTACAGAGTTTTGTCATTGCGGCAATCTGTTCTTGTTCTTCAAGCAACAGGCCTTCAAGCATAAATGGCGTGCCTAGCCATGGCCGGTCGAGAGCCGTGACAAACATGCCGATTTCTAATTGTGAAACCGGCGTTTCTTTTCGACGAACATCAGTCATTTCTAATCAAAAAAACCTTTGGGGCTGTCCTAGATAACACATAAAATGTTATAAGGACGGCATGAGAAAGAGCAGATTAAATTCAGCTAAGCAGGCTAAGTTAATAGAGCATTTCGTTGCTGGTACGACGGCACGATGTGCAGCGGATTTGATTGGTGTTAACCGCAATACTGCAGCCTATTACTTTCAAAGATTACGAGAGATTATTGTCTATCAGTTAGAACAAGAAT
>JAKPIR010000273.1 GCA_029549705.1 Pseudomonadota bacterium
CCTGCCGAGAACGCGGCGATTAAAAACAATACAGCGCCTGCCAAATGGACGTATGAAAATATAGAACACATGAAAACTCAACTTAAACAATTGGGTTTAGGCGTGGATTGGAATCGCGAAATTGCCACCTGCAAACCTGAGTACTACAAGTGGGAGCAATGGCTATTTACTGAATTATTCAAAAAAGGGCTCATCTATAAAAAAACTTCTACCGTCAATTGGGATCCTGTAGATGGTACCGTGCTGGCCAATGAACAAGTGATTGATGGCCGGGGTTGGCGCAGTGGCGCATTAGTTGAAAAGCGCGATATTCCACAATATTTCATGAAAATCACGGCCTACGCTGAAGAATTACTCAACGACTTAGATGAGTTGGACGGCTGGCCTGAGCAGGTAAAAACCATGCAACGCAACTGGATAGGTAAAAGCTACGGTTGTGAGGTGGAGTTTCCGATTTTAGGGCAAACTGGCAACTTAAAAGTGTACACCACGCGCCCAGACACGCTCATGGGTGCAACCTATGTTGCCGTGGCCGCTGAACATGCTTTGGCAACCCTTGCCGCACAAGACAACCCTGCACTGGCTGAATTTATCGCCGAATGTAAGCGCGGCAGTGTGGCCGAAGCCGATGTGGCGACAGCCGAGAAAAAAGGCATGGCGACTGGTTTATTTGTGACGCATCCACTCAATGGCGAGCAATTGCCGGTGTGGGTAGCCAACTATGTATTGGCCAGCTATGGTGAAGGCGCTGTGATGGCAGTGCCTGCCCATGATGAGCGCGATTTTGAATTTGCAAAAAAATATAACTTACCCATTAAAACAGTCATTAAAAAAACCAATGCTGATGTATTACCTATGACGGAACATGGCATTTTGTTTAATTCAGGTGCGTTTAATACGCTAGATTTTGAAGGGGCTGGCACGGCGATTGCCGAAGCACTTTCGGCTAAAAAACTTGGTAAACGCCGCACACAATATCGCCTGCGCGATTGGGGCGTTTCGCGCCAACGTTACTGGGGCTGCCCGATTCCCATTATCCACTGTGAAAAATGTGGTGAAGTCCCCGTACCTGCTGAACAACTGCCAGTGGTTTTGCCTGAAAACGTGGTGATGGATGGCGTAGGCTCACCCATTAAAAAAGACCCTAGCTTTTATGAAACCACTTGCCCCACTTGCGGCGGCCAAGCCACGCGTGAAACCGATACGCTCGACACTTTTTTTGAGTCGTCCTGGTATTTTGCGCGTTATGCAAGCTTTGACAGCACAACAGCCATGGCGGATGCACGCGCCAATTACTGGCTGCCAGTTGACCAATACGTAGGCGGTATAGAGCATGCCATTCTGCATTTGCTCTATGCGCGCTTTTTTAACAAACTCATGCGTGATGCTGGGTTGCTGAATAATGATGAGCCTTTCACCAACCTGCTCACCCAAGGCATGGTGCTAAAAGATGGTTCAAAAATGAGTAAATCAAAAGGCAATACGGTTGACCCGCAAGAACTGATTGATACCTATGGTGCTGATACGGCACGTCTTTTTATGATGTTTGCGGCCCCACCTGAGCAAAGCCTAGAGTGGGCAGATAGTGGCGTTGAAGGCGCTAACCGCTTTTTACGTAGACTCTGGAAAGCCGTGTACGACCATGTAGAAGTAGGACAAATTGCAGCCTACACACAAGGCGAACTGACGGCCGAACTCAAAGCAATACGCTTGCAATTACATTGCACCATTGAAAAAGTCGCTGATGATTATGGCCGTCGCCATAGTTTTAATACAGCCATTTCATCGGTGATGGAACTCATGAACGCACTGGCAAAAATTGAAAGCACAAATGAAGTAACACGTGCCGTGCGTCAAGAAGTTCTGCAAAATGTAGCGCTGCTACTCTCACCCATTGTGCCGCACATCTGCCAAGCCATTTGGGCTGAACTATGCCCGCACAGCCACATTCTCGATGCTGGCTGGCCGGTCGCGGACCAATCCGCCATGGTGCAAGATAGTGTGGAATACGTGATTCAAGTCAATGGTAAATTACGTGGTAGCATCACTGTTGCAAAAACCGAGACAAAAGATGCGCTAGAAAAATTGGCCTTACAACAACCGTTTGTGCAAAAATTCATCACGGACAACATGACCGTTCGTAAAATCATTGTGGTGCCCAATAAACTTATTAACATTGTCGTAAGCTAAAATTAAGCAGGCTAACTCTGGCAGGAATACCTATGAAAAAACATGTCATGCAATATACAAGCTTTAAACTGATTTGCTTATTTTTATTGAGCACGACGATTGCTGCATGCGGGTTTCAACTGCGTGGTGTGGCAAATTTGTCTTTTAAATCGGTATTTGTGCAGGGCAGTATTTTGAGCATTTCGAGAGAACTCAATCAATCTTTCAAAACCAACGGTATTCAGGTAGTAAACAGCACTGAAGATGCAGAGTTACTCATTGAAATGCTCAATGAGAACAATGAAAAGCGCATTTTGTCACTGAGCGGCGGTGGTGTTGTGCGCGAGTACGAGCTCAATTACCGCGTGAGTTTCAGAACGCGTGACCCCGCAAGCGAAACTTGGAGCGCCCCGCAAACCGTGCAAGCACGCCGAGATTTTTCATATAACGATAACGCCTTGCTCGGCAAGTTAGATGAAGAAAACAAACTCAACGCAGACATGCGTAGTGATGCCGTACGTGAAATTATGCGCAGGTTATCCGCCATTAAAGTCACACCAAAATAAGCATTATTCCCCATGCAAATCTTAGCTACGCAGCTTGATAAGCATTTATCACAAGGCTTAAAACCACTTTACGTTTTAGTCGGGGGCGAGCCACTCGCCCAACGTGAATGTTTAGACGCACTCCGCGCCGCTGCCCGCAAACAAGGTTATGAAGAGCGCACCAGTTCAACCGTTGAGCGCAATTTTAATTGGCAACAAATTGAAGCTTACGGCCAGTCTATTTCGCTATTTGCCAGCTTGCGCCTGCTTGAAATCCACATCCCCAATGGCAAACCTGGCGTAGACGGCGGCAAAGCATTACAAGCCTTAGCCAGCAAACCCATACCAGATACCACCGTGGTGATTATTTTGCCAAAACTTGAGCGCGAAGCCAAAAACAGCGCATGGTTTAACGCGCTTGAGCAGCACGCGATGGTGATTGCGAATGACGAAGTAAGCGCAGCCAATTTACCTAAATGGATAGCCGCGAGGCTTGCAGAGCAAGGCCAACAAGCCAGCCAACAAACGCTTGATTTTTTAGCCAACCAAGTAGAGGGCAACTTGCTGGCAGCTAACCAAGAAGTGCAAAAACTCGGCCTACTTTACCCGCGAGGCGAACTGACAGACGAAGCCGTGCGTGAAGCCGTGCTGAATGTGTCGCGCTTTGACGCCTTTCAACTCGGTGAAGCCGTGCTGTTGGGCGATGCCGCCCGCACTGCCCGCATTTTACAAGGCCTGCAAGATGAAGGCGAAAACCCAGTGGCTGTGATGAGCCCGCTGATGTGGGTGTTGCGACCTTTGGTGCGCGTAAAACAAGCCGAGATGCGCAATGAGAATATTCAAACCGCCATGACTAACGCCCGCATTTTTGGCGACAAACAAGCCCTCACCAAACGCGCATTAGCAAGACTAAGCCTGCGCCAGCTTGAAGCAGCCTTACAAAAACTCGCTGACATTGATAAAACCGCCAAAGGTGTAATGTTGGGCGATGCTTGGCTGGAAATTTCGCGGCTTTGCTTTGGATTGGCGAAGGTACGGGGGCGGTGATTTTGATTTTAATACGGCGCATATGTTTCGTTAATGCGCCCTTTGCTAGCTGCTCAAGGTGCGTATCAAAGCGGAAAGATGCTGATGAGTAATGATGATGCTTGTACATGTCGTAAATGATTGAATTTGAAGTGCGTAAAATTTGGATTTACATAATTAGTGCTTTTATACTTGGACTTTCACATAACTGGCTGAAAATATCATTCAATACACACGTCTCGTTAGGAATTGTTATTTCATATGCAATCTTACTTAGATTTGTTGCCGAAAAATATGGAAAATAAAAAATCAATCGGGGGTCACTAAGCGAAGCGTAGGGTGTGCAAAACGCTGTATCTTGCACACCGTATTTGAACATTTGGTGGGCAAATAAACTCCTTTTGCCCACCATACAAAAAACCTGCAATGCCAACAAAAAAACCTGCTTAATTTTTAATCAATTTAGCACAACTTCATTTTAACACCTCTGCAAGCCAGTATACGTGCAGCTTACAGAGGCATAAAAACCTCTCGAGGGATTTTTGTGTGATTTTAATGATTCAATTTCATTAAAAACGCCCACTAAATGTGCTGTTAAAACTCCCCTAAAAACGTATAATCACAGCATGAATATTCAAACCTATATGCAAAACATTGGCATTGAAGCGCGTAAAGCTTCACGCGCGATGGCGATTGCTGATACCATTCAAAAAAACAATGCGTTGAACGCGATTGCCAAGGCGATTTTGCGTGAAAAAGATGCGCTGCTGGCAGCCAACAAGCTTGATTTAGACGCAGCGCGTGCCAATGGCCTAGAGCCTGCAATGCTTGACCGTTTGGCGATTAGTGAAAAAACCATTGCCAGCATGGCTGAAGGGCTAACGCAAATCGCTAACCTTGCTGACCCTATCGGCGAGATGACGAATTTTAAATACATGCCAAGCGGCATTCAAATTGGCCAAATGCGTGTGCCTTTGGGTGTGATTGGCATTATTTATGAAGCCCGCCCAAACGTAACGGTGGATGCTGCCGGGCTGTGTATTAAATCTGGCAATGCAGCGATTTTGCGTGGCGGAAGTGAAGCGATTCGCTGTAACCAAGCTTTAGCTAAATTAGTGCATGAAGGCTTGGCTGCGGCTGGCTTGCCAAAATCTGCCGTGCAAGTGGTGGAAACCACCGACCGCGCGGCAGTGGGTGAACTGATTACCATGAAGCAATATGTGGATGTGATTGTGCCACGCGGCGGCAAGGGGCTGATTGAGCGCATTAGTAACGATGCACGTATTCCAGTCATCAAGCATTTAGATGGCAATTGCCACGTGTATGTAGATGACGATGCGGACTTTGACAAAGCCTTACGGATTTTAGAAAACAGCAAAACGCAACGACTAGGCACGTGTAATACGGCGGAATCGCTCTTGATTGCGCGCAGTGTGGCCAAAGAAATGTTGCCAAAATTGGCGGATATGCTCACCCAACATGGCATTGAAATTCGCGGCTGTGCGGAAACTTGCGTGCTAGTTAAAAATGCCAAACCAGCAACGGATGAAGACTATTACACCGAATATTTAGCGGCGATTATTTCGTGCAAAGTGGTGAGTGGTTTGGATGAAGCGATTGCGCACATCAACCAGCATTCCAGCCAACATACCGAAGCGATTGTGACTGAAAACTACACTACGGCTAGAAGGTTTTTACGCGAGGTGGATTCAAGTTCAGTGATGGTAAATGCCTCCACCCGCTTTGCCGATGGCTTTGAATATGGCTTAGGCGCTGAAATCGGCATCTCCACCGACAAGCTGCACGCACGCGGCCCAGTGGGTTTAGAAGGGCTAACTTCGCTCAAATATGTGGTGCTGGGCGATGGACATGTGCGTGCGTAATTAGACGTGCGCCATTGAGGCCTGCGAAAATCGAATGAAAAAAATACCTGCTATTGGTATTCTCGGTGGCACTTTTAACCCGATTCACTTTGGCCATTTGCGTATGGCTGAAGAACTCTCCGAAGCACTAAATTTCGATGAAGTACGTTTTATTCCTTCTGCCAACCCGCCGCACAAACCCGCCCCTGCCGTAAGCGCCGAGCATCGGGCAGCAATGGTGAAATTGGCGATTGCTAGCAATTCAACTTTTAAGTTTGATGGCCGTGAACTTGCGCGCACGGGCGCATCGTATACATTTGACACATTATCAAGCTTAAGAGAAGAGCTCGGCACACACGCCAGCATCACGCTTTTAATGGGAAATGATGCATTTACAAAACTTAACACCTGGCACCGTTGGGAAGAACTGCTGAACCTTTGCCATATTTGCTTGGTCGCAAGACCGCACGGCGCTTCAAAAAAAGCTGAGGGCTTATCAAAGGCACTTGAAAGCTACCGGCAAGCGCATTACACTGAAAACAGCGGTGATTTACTTGAACAAGCTTGCGGGTGCATCACGATGCAGAAAACGACGAGTCTTGACATTTCATCAACCGCCATACGCCATGCGTTGCGTAACAAGCATTCGGTGCGTTATCTATTGCCAGATGCGTTACTGGAATACATGAAGCTTCATCAACTTTATTATGTGTAACCGTTTCAGACCTAACATTACTGAAGTAAGAGAGTGAACAATGTTAAAACCATCCATTTCTAAAAGATTTTCAGTCCTGATCATTGCAAGCTTGGCGCTAATCACCACCGCCTGCGGCACAAACCCGGTGACTAAAAAGCGTGAAATTCAGTTGGTTTCTGAATCGCAAGAAATTTCAATTGGTAAGCAAAATTACGCTCCTGCCAGGCAGTCACAGGGGGGCGATTATATTATTGACCCAGAATTGACTGCCTATGTGCAAAGTATTGGCGATAAACTCGCTAAGGTGGCTGACCGCCAATTACCTTATGAATATGCTGTCATCAACGACTCCACTCCAAATGCGTGGGCCATGCCGGGTGGGAAAATCGCTTTTAACCGCGGCCTGCTCTACGAGTTAAATAGCGAGGCCGAGCTTGCCGCAGTCATGGGCCACGAGATGGTGCACGCGGCAGCAAGGCATGGCGCAAAAAGTATGGAGCGCGGTATTTTTATGCAAGGTGCGATGATTGCCGTAGGGATTGGTGCGCAAAATACCGATTACGCTAATTTAATTGTGGGTGGCGCACAAGTAGGTGCCGCGCTCACCATGAGCAAATATGGCCGCGATGCTGAAAGTGAATCTGACTTATATGGCATGCAGTACATGAAAAAAGCCGGTTACGACCCTACAGCGGCCGTCACCTTACAAGAAACGTTTGTGCGCTTAAGTGCTGATCGCAAAAGCAACTGGCTAGAAGGCTTATTTGCCAGCCACCCGCCCTCACCCGAGCGCGTTGAAGCCAACAAAGTAACATTGGCAAAAATAGGCGCGGGCGGCGATTGGGGCAAAGAAATTTACGCACAGAAAACCGCCAAGTTAAGAAGCACGCAAGCCGCATATAAAGCTTACGACGAAGGCGTTAAGGCGCTCTCAGCAAAAGATACCGCTAAAGCCACGGCGCTTGCCAAACAAGCTATTGCCGGTGAGCCGCGCGAGGCACGTTTTCAGGAGTTGTTAGGCGACATT
>JAKPIR010000278.1 GCA_029549705.1 Pseudomonadota bacterium
CGCGTGACCGATGCCGATGAAGAAGTGCTGATTACGCATACGTGGGATGAGTTGCGCCGTTTTATGTGGAACTACGTGGGCATTGTGCGCACCGACAAGCGTTTGAGCCGCGCGCTGCATCGCATTCACATGTTGCGCGACGAAGTGCATGAATTTTATAGCAATTTTAAAATCAGCAACGATTTAATCGAACTGCGTAATTTACTGCAAGTGGCTGAATTGATTGTAGAAAGCGCCATTTCACGCAAAGAAAGCCGCGGATTGCATTACAGCAAAGACCACACCAATTTAGAAGCTGAGCCTATTCCCACCGTGCTAGAACCTTCCAACTATTACAGCCTGCTGGACCGCGAACATGGCCACCAAAGACCGCACGTAGATGCGTGATTTTTTTGTAGGCACGACGATTCGTCGCAATGGCACCCTTGTTCCGCGACCGGGCGTCGCTCCTACATGGGCGTTTTCAATAAAAATGCTTCACCTCGCTTTTAGCATTTTCTGCTTATTATTTGCTACGCTAAGTCGCTCCGAAGAAGCCCGCTACATCGTGACCTATGTGTACGATGGCGACACGGTAAAACTGCATCCTGCCAACACCTTCAGCCAAAAAAATGACTTTAAACTGCGCATTACCGACATTGATGCGCCAGAACGCAATCAGCCTTTTGGGCAAAAATCGCGCCGCGCACTCATTCAACTTTGCCAAGGCCACAATGTGAGGGCCACCACAAAAGTCATCGCCAAAGATCAATATCAACGTGCATTGGGCAAATTACAATGCAATGGCGCAGATGCGAGTTTGCATTTGGTGAGCCTTGGCCTTGCCTGGTATAACAGCAAATACGCAAATGACGTTGCGCTTGAAAGCGCAGAGATAAACGCACGTGCGCAAAAACTAGGGCTTTGGGCCAATGAAAAACCGATTGCGCCTTGGGCTTGGCGGAGATTACATCAGCGCAATTGAAGTCTACAAAAAGTGTATTTAAAAGCCCTTTTTTAACGCCAACCTTTTTTGATGCTCTGGAAGCCTTGTAAATAAAGGCTCGCAGGGCATAAAAATTTTCTCGGGTGTTTCAAGGCTAAAATTGAAATGAAAATTGGTAAGCATTTTTACTTGAAATCTTAATTTAATAAATCAATGGAGTCTGACACCATCGATTTACTTTGACCCCATTTGATTTACTTTCATAAAAAATTACCATCTGACCGTCATTCCCACGTAGGCGGAAATCCAGCCAAACCACATGTCTTGCTTTGTTACTTTTAGCCACCACTCTTAATACGCCATAGTAGCTAGATTCAGACCTTCGCCAGAATGACGATGATGCAATGGATAACGTAAAGCTTACTCCTCCACTTTAGGTATGCCTCGATAACGGTTTAATGTGGGCGGTAAGGGTTGATCCGCTCTTTGAATCTCACTTGCTTCAGTAGCCGTTGCCGCATCAGAGGAAACTTTGTTTTTACCTGCATCAAACCGCCAGTTCAAGCTAAACCACACGCCTCTAGGCGCACTGGGCGATATAAAGTTGGTACTGAGCCAGTCATTCGAGTTATGGTTATAGCGATCTATACCAGTGTTATCACCTAGAATGCTTGGTGAAAATGGGTTACGCCCTAAACGCCCTGCACTAAAATATTCTTTATCAAATATGTTATTAACTAGCATGGTTGCTGTCCATTCAGGTGTTAACTTATAGCTTGTTTGTAAATTAAACGTCGCATAGCCTGGCACCGTGCCAGGATTATTGGATGGCTGCCTAGCCTCAGTAACTTCACCAACGCCAGCTTTGAAGAATGTTCGGTATTGCGTTACGCCTACCCGATGTTGGTTATTTTCATTACCACGCACATAACTTGAAGAATGCGCAACGGCCGTTAACCCTACTTGCCATTTCGGTGTCAGGTCGTAGCTCACCGTAGCATTAAGGTTATGCAAAGGCACTCCTGGCATACGGTCACCTGGTTTAACGCGAATTGCATTCAATCCATAAAAGGAGTCAAAAACGAAACTACTGCTGTTATCGTTATTTAACATAGTAAAGCCATCTTGAAAGGTAGCTTCCGTTAGGCCGTAATTCAGGCTAAAGCCAACTCTATCTTTTTTACCGCTAAGCCCTGCCTCAATACCTCGGCGGCGGGTTTTGCCAACATTATCAAAAAAGCCTTGGCTGTTGCCTGCCGCGATAAAGTAAATATCGTCTTTCAAATCGGTTTGGTAGGCGCCTAAGTTCCATTGCACGCTATCTCCAATGGTGCCACGCATGCCGATATCATAAGTAGTAGCTTTAATTTGTTTAAGGTATGGGTCGCCCGATAACGTAGTCGGTAAGGTACACTGGCGATTTTCAACAATACTTTTTGGCAGCAATGCTGGAACGCTATTCCCATCAGGGTCAGTCGTTAAATGGCCTGCATCTACAAGCGTATGGTCTAAGGCACAACCTAGTTCGATCACACTAGGCGTCCGCGCCCCTTTTGCCCAATTAGCATAAACATTCAGATTCTCTTTCGCCTGCCAAGTAGCACCAAATTGTGGGTTAAAGGAGTAATAACTAAACTTCTCAGTTTCCGCCGCATCGAGTGGGGCACTTAGTAATGGATTGGCATAGTTTCTGGGTACATTTGTGCAATCGCCATTCGGACAAACGTTAAAATTACTGGGTACACCTAATAAATCACCTATACCAAAATTTGCCGCACCATACCTTGCGGCAATTTTGTTTTTCGCCTGCGTTTCGTTATAGCGGCCAGAGGCATTAAAGTGCCAAGTTTTGACTGGTGTCCAGGTCTCACTAAAATAAATGCTTTTGGTGGTATTGCTGCCACTGAAGTCATTATTGGGCAAGTTAATATCAGCCCCTGTAAATTGTGGATGGGCTAAATCGGGGGCTAAAAACGCTCTACGGTTTGCATCTAAAAAGCCTAATTGACTGGTGTTGCTGTAGTCTGCATTTGCAGCATCAATCGAAATGCCGACCATAAATTTATGCTGTTCTAAATTCCAATTCAATTGCAGGGAGGCGCCATCAACGATTTGATTAATATTATTATCCGTAAACACGGCCGTTGGCGTGCCTTGCACCACGCCAGGCTGTCCTCCATATGCGCCATCGATTGAAATTGGGTTTCCATCTGCATCAACTTGCGCATATGCGCCAGAACCATTTAACCCTGACACATTGTTATCAGTTTGTGTTTGGCTACACGCAGCCTGGTTGACTGGCGCAAGTAGCAAAACAAAATTTTTGTAGATTTTATTTACGCCAGGACTAACTTCTTTTTGACTGTAAAAATAATCACCAAAACCAGTGCCATCTAGTACTGGAAAGCCTGAAGTAGAATAAGGCACTTGTGTAGAGAAATCTGCAAAGTTAGCACGGTAGCTCGCCTCATCAAAATAAGTTGGATCAGGATCTCCCGTATCTGGCGGGGGAAGTGGAGTATTTCTCTTGTAAACCATCGCCGACAGAAAGTTTTTCTGGGTCTCGAAATTGTATCGATAACTGGCAACGACCGCGTCTGGCAAGGCCGCATTGAGTGCGTCGGTTGGCAAGTCAGCAGAATTATAGCCATTCAAGATATAGGGATGGTCGTATATCTCGACACCCGTAGGCGGCCCTGTCATTTCAATAGGGAGTACATAGTAATCGGGTAAACCATATGCGTTGGTGCTGTTAAATAGGCAGGTATACTCCTCTGCAAGTTTGCCATTGGCGGGGTCAGCCGCCTTGGGTAAATTACGAGCATATGCAGTATTCCCATAATCCGTAAACACATCCGCACCAATTGCATGGCGTTTGCTATTACGTCGATACGCCTGCCCTGTAATACTAAAATTATCATTTACCTGAAAGGCGCTCGAGAGTTGGTATTGTTGCAGCTTATTTTTAGTGGTGTCGGGTGAGCTATACACACTGGTGCGGTTTTGTTCGTACATTTGGCTAGGCAATAAGCCATTGCCGACTAAATCCGTTTGTACCAGTAATGTGCTTAGGTTGAGGTCGAGCTTTTCGCCACGGTAACTGCCTTTACCAAAAAATTGGTTCACCTTACTAGGTGAATTTTGTCGCCAGCCATCTTCTAAAAAGAAATTACCCGCACCAAACAAGGCAAACGTACCGTTGTTGATGCCGCCTTCTACTTGTAATTGTTTACGCCCATAAGAGCCTGCGAGAATTTCTGCGTCTACGCCTTCATTATTAAAGCCATCTTTAGTCTTTAGGGTAAACGCGCCACCTAAGGTGTTTAAACCAAATATCGGGTTTGAGCCTGGGAATACATCCACGCCTGCAATGGCGTTCATGGGTATCATGTCCCAGTTCACCACATCACCGAAGGGTTCATTGACGCGAATGCCATCTAAGAACACGCTTAAGCCTTGCGGTGTACCAATTTGCGGGCCTGCGGTAAAGCCTCGGTAGGTGACATCCATCATAAACGGATTACCTTGGTAGTCGTTCACATTGACGGATTGCAGTTTTTTATTCATCAAGTCAGTAAGACTTAATGAATGCGATTCTTTAATCTGTTTCGCACTAATGCTTTGTACGTTGCCAGGGATTTCTTCTTTTGTGAGCCCTAAGCCAGGCAGTGGGCCAATTTCGTGAAAGCGTTTGGCGCGCACTTGCATTTTGCCGAGTTTGAACTCTTGGTCTTCTACCTTTTGTGGTGCGCGTTGAATGTATATGGTGGTGTCGTTCAGTTTAGCTTCTAGCCCTGTGTTGCTTAGTAGCGTTTGCAAGGCTTGTTTACGTGTCATGTTGCCATTAAGCGCAGGCGCGTTTTTGCCAGACACTAAAGCATCGTTAAAGGTAATGTTGAGGCCGATTTTTGCGCTTAGCGCTTTAAGCGCAGCTGATAGTGGTTGCGCTGGCTGGCTTAGGCTTACCTTGCCGCTTAATATTGCGTCTTCTTGCGGTAGGTTAGTATTTAGCTCTGCTGCATACCCCATGGGGGTGAATACGCCAAGGGTATTAAAGCAGGCCGCCACAGCGGTGCTAAGCAAGAAGCGTTTACATAGAATGTGTTTGGACTTTTTCAACGGGGTATTCCTCAAAAAACTGACGTAACACTGTATTAATGTTTGAGAAGTCAAAACCCTGATGTTGAAAATAAAAATAATTGGAATAAATTATTTTTGCGATTGAATAATGGTACTTTCAGTCGTTTCTTTTATTGCGACATTGGCAATTTTTGGCAATGTGTTGATAAACGTTTCCGTGTCTTTTACCTGAAATACCGCGCTGATGTTGTCTTGTAACTTGCCATGCACAATGACGTTTTTCTGGCGGTATCTAGAAAGCACTTCGGCAACCTCTAACATGCCTGCCTGATTAAACACGATGGTACCTGTGGCAAATTTAAAGTAATCGGCCGCTTGTGCATTTTTAGGCTGCACCGCTTGGCCGTTGGGGATCTCTGCTACCTGACCATTTTGCAGCAGAATTTTACTGCCGTCTGCTTTAGATTCCACTTGTACTTTGCCGTGGTCTACACTCACACGCACCAACTGGTTAAGTTTATTTACGGCAAAGCGTGTACCTAATACGGTAATTTTGGCGGTATTGGTTTCTACAACAAAGGGGCGGTTAGCGTCTTTTTCTACGTTAAAAATCGCCTCGCCTTTGAGCAAATCAATATGGCGCTGATGACGATAATAAGTAACTTGTATTTGGCTGCTGGCGTTAAGGGTGATTTGGCTGCCATCTTCTAAGCTTTGCGTAACGATTTGTGCCGTGTTGCTTTGGCTCGCTAGTTGCACGGTTGGCGCCGTTTGCCATTGTTGATATTGCTGATAGCCGATTAAACCCGCAAAGGCAAATACCATGCAGGCACTGATTGCGCCCAACGTATTTTTGATTTTTTTTGCGCGTTTGCTTTGATGAATACGCTGATTTTCTTGCTTTGCTTGTTTTGCATCGGCTAACTTTTTAAGTTGATCAACTGAATCTATGCCAATCCAAGCTTCGCTAATGCTGGCGTATTCTTGCTGATGCTGCGGACTTTGCATAAGCCAGGCTTCAAATTGAGTACGCTCTTCGGAATCTGGCGCGGCTTCTTGCATGCGAATAAACCATTTTGCTGCAGTTTTGCTAAGTGCAGAATTACTTGTAAAAATACTGCTACTCATGCGAACAATAACTGCTGTCTTGCCGCTCGAATATCTAACAAGGCGCGAATTAAATGACGCTCTACCATATTAAGACTAATGCCAAGTTGGGTGGCAATGCTGGTTTGGCTTTGGCCTTCAATACGAAACTGTATAAAAACCTCGCGGCAACGCGGCGGTAAATCTTGAATAATTTGCGTAAGTAATTCAAGCCTTTGTTTTACGTCGACTAAATGCTCGGCCGATGGCGTTGTTGCCTGAATAAATTCATGCGATTGCTGGTATTCTAGAACGTGAGTATCTTTACGATACTTTTCTAGTAATAGGTTTTGCACAATCGTTTGGAAATAAGCCTCGGGTTGCTGGTGACGATTAGGGTTGCGAGATAATGCAAAACGCAAAAAACCATCATGCAAAATATCATGCGCTTGATGCTTACATTGGGTTTTACGCGTGAGCTTGGGCAGCAAAGTAAGGTAGGCCCAATGCAGGTCTAAGCCGCTCCAGAATATATTGTCGAATTCGACACTTGCTAATTTCATTGCTGCCCACCAAGTAATTTTCATCTAACAGCATGTTTTTTTTGGCGTTAAATCTAGAACTTAGCGCAAAAATAAACGTGTTTGGCTGATTATTTATTAAATTGGATTCAAACTGACTAGGGGCAGATAAATCAAATTGAAGTTTAATCTACCAAGATTGCAAAAACAATCTATTTTGTAATTGTTACTTGCGTTGTAAAAAGTAAGTCATTTGCCAGATAAAACTATTTGGGCATCTATTACTAGCTTTAATTGTAATCTACCGTATAATGCACTTTCCCTATGCCAACCAATCTGCGTAGCGGTCTCTTTACTTAAATCTTTCTGATTTTTCAAATCACGCTAAAGATAAAACTTTGCCTTCCTCGATTGGTGTTGCTTCAAACGTGATAGGTCGGCTCAATTCCTAGCTGGAGCTATATACATTGACAACTGAAACACACCCTAATTTTAACGAGTTAGGCCTGATTGAACCCATTCTACGTGCGATTAACGACGCAGGTTACACCACCCCAACCCCGATTCAAAGCAAAGCCATTCCACTTGTATTAAGCGGTGGCGATTTACTCGCCGGCGCGCAAACCGGCACAGGCAAAACCGCTGGCTTTACGCTGCCAATTTTGCATTTACTCAGCCAAAAACCGCCGGTTACAAAAACGACAGGCCGACCACGCTGTTTAATGCTGACACCTACGCGTGAACTTGCCGCGCAGATTGAAGAATCCGTAGGCACTTATGGCAAATATTTGCCACTGACTTCTACCGTGATTTTTGGCGGTGTGAACGCCAACCCGCAAATTGCACGGCTCAAAAAACCGCTTGATATTCTTGTGGCCACCCCTGGCCGCCTGCTCGACCATGCGAATCAAAAAAACGTCGATTTATCAGGCGTGGAGATTTTAGTACTGGATGAAGCCGACCGCATGCTGGATATGGGTTTTATTCGCGACATTAAAAAAATATTGGCGATGCTACCAAAGCAACGCCAAAACTTACTATTTTCAGCCACGTTTTCAGATGAAATCAAAGCGCTGGCTGACGGCTTGCTGCATAACCCGGGCTTTGTTGAAGTGGCGCGCCGCAATACCGCGAGTGAATTAGTCGAGCAAACTGTGCACATGGTTGCGCAAAGTCATAAGCGCGAGCTGATGAGTTACCTCATTCAAAAAAATGACTGGCAGCAGGTGCTGATTTTTACCCGCACAAAACATGGCGCCAACCGTTTGGCTGAAAAGCTAGTAAAAGACGGCATTCAGGCGGCGGCCATTCATGGCAACAAAAGTCAAGGTGCGCGCACCAAAGCGCTGGCGCAATTTAAAGATGGCACCATGCGCGTGTTAGTGGCCACAGACATCGCTGCACGCGGCTTGGACATTGACCAGTTGCCGCAAGTGGTGAATTTTGAGTTACCTAACGTGCCAGAAGACTACGTGCATCGCATTGGCCGTACCGGCCGCGCGGGCAGTAGCGGCGCGGCAGTATCATTAGTAGACCGCGAAGAATTGAAGCTACTGAAAGACATTGAAAAACTGATTAAGCGCGAGATTCCAAAAGTGCAGGTGGAAGGCTTTACGCCATCGGACAAACCAGAACCTGAAGCCCCACGTTCAACGCAAGCACATGGTAGACCGCCACGCGGGCATGGACAAGGGCAGCAACAGCGTAAACCCAAAGCAGCCAATGCTGAAGGCGCAGCCGCCAATGCAGGGCCCTATGCCAATAAAAACCAGAACAGAAACAAAAATCATGCGCCGCGCAATGGTCAACCACAAGGTAGAAACCAAAAAACTTATGTGGAAGAAAGCATTTTAATACAAGGCAATCAGCCAAAACCGCAAGGTCAGCCGACCAAAAACCTGTCAGAGGCGGCACGTCATCAATCGATGCCGCAAACAGGTTTATTTGTTCCGCCAAGTCCAAGCCGCCATCAGCCAAATCGGCAAAATACTGCGCATGGTAAGCCACGCAACCCAAATGCCAACCCCAATAACATGCACAGAAATGGCGGACGCGGCCGTTAAGTTTTAAGAAAACACGAAATAAGTGTCTGCGCGGGCCAATTACTGCGCTGCGCGTTGCTCAAACGCTCGCCTACCATGTGGTAAGCCTCACGTTTTGCGCTACGTGCGCCTTGTACTTCATCCCGCTCGACGACTTATTCCATATTTTCTTTGCTTTTTAACTAAATTAACGCGCAGAATATTTTTGGGAATATCGAAAATAGATTAAAATTACTCCCTATTTTGCGCATTACCCATTACCAACAATGATCTAGGAACTCATCATGCAAGTAACCATGAACACCGTAGTAACAATGACTTACGAATTGAAAGACACCGACGGTAACGTGCTGGAATCAAGCACTGAGCCAGTGGCTTATTTGCACGGCGGCTACGACAATATTTTTCCGAAAGTAGAAGAAGCCATTCACGGCAAAAACGTGGGCGATGTCGTCATTGTGGACTTACAACCTGACGACGCCTTTGGCGAATATGATGAAGAACTGGTGCAAATTGAACCAGCCAGTGCTTTTCCTGCCAAAGATTTAAAAGTCGGCATGCAATTTGAAGGCGAAGATGAAACAGGCGAAGTGATTTTATACACCGTTACTGAAATTGCCGACGGCAAGGTTGTGGTGGATGGCAACCACCCTTGGGCGGGACAACGCGTGATTTTTACCGCCACGATTACCGACGTGCGTGCGGCGAACCAAGAAGAAGTTTCACACCAGCACGTGCATGGCGCGGGCGGACATCACCACTAACTTTTCGTCATTCACAATACTAAAAAAGCACTCATTACTTGAGTGCTTTTTTTTGATTTTTTTTAAACTAAACTCCATGCAACCCTTTTTCGCTGCCCTGTGAGCCTTTATTTATAAGGCTCACAGGGCAGCGAAAATCTCTCGGGCGTTATTCGCGCTTATATCAAGGCTTTCAGTTGATATAAAAGATCCAGCGCCTGCTTTGGTGTGAGGTCATCTGCCTGAATGTTTTCTAGTGCGATAATTGCCGGATGAATAGGCAAATCGGCAGCCACTTCAGCGTTAGAAAACATATCTGGCTGGCTGGCATGTTGCGCAATTTGGTTGGTTTCTAACTGCTGCAATTTACGCTTGGCGCTCGCCACTACTGATTTTGGAATACCCGCCAACTGCGCCACTTGCAAGCCGTAGCTCTGATTGGCGGCACCCTCTTCTACTTTATGCATAAACACAATATTGCTACCGTGCTCTATCGCATCTAAGTGCACATTCGCCGCGTATTTAAACTCATCCACAATGCGCGTGAGTTCAAAATAATGTGTGGCAAACAGCGTATAGCTATGATTTTTTTCTAAGAGTTGTTTGGCCACCGCCCAAGCTAAACTGAGGCCATCAAAAGTGCTGGTGCCTCGGCCAATTTCATCAAGCAGCACCAAGCTTTTGTCGGTGGCATTATGCAAAATATTGGCCGTTTCTGTCATTTCCACCATAAAGGTAGAACGTCCGCCCGCCAAGTCATCTGATGCACCTATTCGCGTCATAATGCGGTCTATTTCGCCGATTTTCGCTGACGTGGCCGGTACAAAGCTTCCACAATGCGCGAGCAGTACAATCAAAGCCGTTTGCCGCATAAAGGTCGATTTACCACCCATATTCGGGCCAGTAATCAGGAGCAATTGACGATATGGATTCAAATGGACGTCATTGGCAACAAACGGTTGGGCAATACTCTCCACCACAGGATGGCGGCCACCGACAATTTGAATGCCGGCCTCTGTGCTAAATTGCGGCGCAACATATTTGAGCGCCACTGCGCGCTCGGCAAAGCAGCACAGTACATCCAGACTTGCCACTGCACCCGCGTTGGTCTGCAGCTTAGTAATAAAGGGTAAAAGCTGCTCCAGCACCCCTGCATAGAGTTGCTTTTCACGTGCCAGTGCGCGGTCGTTCGCACTCAACACTTTATCTTCAAAGGCTTTGAGTTCTGGTGTGATAAAGCGCTCAACATTTTTTAGCGTTTGGCGACGGCGATATTCAGCTGGCGCACTTTCGGCCTGAGTGCGGCTCATTTCAATATAAAAGCCATGCACGCTGTTGTATTCCACTTTTAAATTGTTAATGCCCGTGCGCACTTTTTCAGTGGCTTCATATTGCAACAAAAATTCACCGTGGTTGTTTTGCAGGCTGCGTAACTCATCCAGCTCGGCATCATAGCCATCCGCAATCACACCGCCGTCACGCAATACGGTACTGGGTTCGGGCTGAATGGCAGTCATCAATAACGTCACTACCGCATTGGGCGCTGCCAAATTTGCGCCTAGGGTTTGCAACATGCTTGTTTGCATGTTGGCTAACGCATGTTGCAACAAGGGCAATTGTTGCAAGCTGGCCGCCAAACTGGATAAATCGCGTGGTCGTGCTGTTTTCAACGCCACGCGCGCGGTGATGCGTTCAATATCGCCCACCGCTTTTAATGTGCGTACCAACGTTGATAAACTATTTTTTTCAATCAACTCGGCAATGGCCTCATGGCGTTTCAAAACCAAGTTGCGGTCTTGCAGGGGATGGTGCAACCAGTGGCGCAGAAGGCGCGCGCCCATGGCCGTTTGCGTGGTGTTTAGTAGTGAAAACAACGTAGGTGCAGCTTCGCCACGCAGGGTGACATCAATTTCCAAATTTCTGCGCGTGGCGGCATCGAGTTGCACATAAGCGTTTGTGGATTCAACACTGATGGCGTTAATATGCGGCAAAGTCGTGCGTTGCGTGTGCTGTACGTA
>JAKPIR010000289.1 GCA_029549705.1 Pseudomonadota bacterium
CATTTGATGTATTTTTTACGCCAACCTTTTTAGCACCTCTGCGAGCCTTATAAATAAAGGCTCGCGGGGCATAAAATTTTTCTCGTAGGTTTTCATTGTCAGAAACAGAATCAAATTTAACTGATTTACCAGCCCCCAAAGCGCCTACCTTTGGGGAAGCGTTTTGGTATTGGTTAAAACTCGGCTTTATCAGCTTTGGTGGCCCGGCCGGTCAAATCGCGATCATGCATCAAGATTTGGTTGAGAAAAAACGGTGGATTTCAGAAAAACGTTTTTTGCATGCGCTCAATTATTGCATGGTGTTACCCGGCCCCGAGGCGCAGCAACTGGCCACCTATATTGGCTGGCTGATGCATAGAACTTGGGGTGGCATCATTGCGGGCGGCTTATTTGTGCTGCCTTCATTGCTGATTCTCATTGCGCTGAGCTGGGGCTACATGCGATTTGGCGATTTGCCTCAAGTGGCCGCTATTTTATACGGCATTAAACCTGCAGTGGTGGCCATTGTGTTATTTGCCGCATACCGCATTGGCAAGCGCATTCTAAATAATGCGATGTTATGGGCGATTGCCATTTTTGCTTTTATGGCCATAAGTGTGCTGCACTTACCTTTTCCGGCCATTATTGCTGTGGCGGCATTGTTTGGCCATGTTGCAAATCACTACTACCCAAAACAGTTTAATTTTAACAACACCCATGCCGCAGCTAGCAAAAGATTTGGCGCCGCCGTGATTGATGACACAACCCCTACTCCCGCGCATGCACATTTTAGCTGGTCCACGCTTTGGCGCAGACTGGCGATGGGTTTGGGCGTGTGGCTTACAGCGATGGCGATGTTGATTTTTTCACAAGGCTGGCAATCAGCGCTTACGCAGATGGCCTGGTTTTTTACAAAAGCCGCCATGCTCACTTTTGGCGGCGCTTATGCAGTATTGCCTTACGTTTATCAAGGCGCGGTTGAGCATTACCAGTGGCTCACACCGCACCAAATGATGGATGGTCTGGCGCTTGGTGAAACTACGCCCGGGCCGCTTATTATGGTGGTGGCATTTGTGGGCTTTGTCGGCGGCTGGTCACATGCTGTGCTAGGCGCAGACAATTTGGTTTTATCGGGCGTGTTGGCGGCAACCGTGGTGACATTTTTCACTTTTTTGCCTTCATTTTTGTTTATTTTTATTGGCGCGCCACTCATCGAGTCAAGCCAAAATAATCTCAAACTCACTGCCCCGCTCAATGCCATTTCTGCGGCTGTCGTCGGCGTGATTGTGAGCTTGGGCGTATTTTTTGCACAACACATTTTTGTGCCAGAAGCCCCTTTTAAAGTAGATTATTTGGCTATCCTCATTACATTATTTTCACTCGTAGCACTGGTAAAATGGAACTTGAGTATCATCAAACTCGTCCTAGCTTGTGGCCTCATTGGCGTAATCAATCACTTTTTTTAATATAGAAACCAATCTTATGAAACGTTTAATACTCCTGCTAACATTGTGCTTAAGTGCATGTATGGGTGAAATGCCAAAAGGCGTACAGGCCGTGGATAATGTAGATGCCCAGCAATACTTAGGCACTTGGTATGAAATTGCCCGGCTCGACCACCGCTTTGAGCGCGATTTAGAGCAAGTTACCGCCAATTACAGCCTGCGTGATGACGGCGGCATAAAAGTGATTAACCGTGGCTACAACGTCAAAAATAAAGAATGGAAAGAAGCCGAGGGCAAAGCGTATTTTGTTGAACCCGCGCACAAAGATGGCACTTATAACGGCAAATTGAAAGTCTCATTTTTTGGCCCGTTTTATGGGCCATACCACATCATCGCGCTGGATAAAACGCTCTACAACTACGCCATGGTGACGAGCGGCAAAGAGTATTTATGGATTTTATCGCGTACCCCGCAGCTCACATACCCCATCAAACAAGAGCTGATGTCGCAAGCCAAAGCGCTTGGTTATGCCACGGAAAATTTAATCTTTGTAAAGCAAGCCAATCAGGTGGAATATGAATCTGGCCGGCATGTGGTTCACTAGCCAAATTCACGCATCTTCTTGCCCACACCCCTGCAAGCCTTTATTTATAAGGCTTACAGGGCAGCGAAAATCTCTCGGAGTCAAATTCAGTACCGTAGGGTGTGCAAAAAGCTTTTATTTGCACACCAAGCCAACCAAAGATAAAATGAAAAAATGTCAAACTACATCAGAAGCCAAGTGGCAGGCGCCACGTATTTTTTCACACTCGCCCTAGCTCAACGAAACACCACATTGCTCACGGACAATATTGATTTATTGCGCCAAGCCTACCAAAGAGCCAATACTTTATACCCATTCACCACGCTAGCCATTTGCATACTGCCAGACCACCTACACGCAATATGGCAAATGCCGCAAGATGACGGCAATTTCGCGTTACGTTGGCGCATGATTAAAAGCTAATTCTCACGAAATTTTAGCGCCAATCAACAACGGTCAAACAGTAAAATCAAGCATCGTGAAAAAGGTATTTGGCAACGCCGCTATTGGGAGCATCAAATAAGAGATGATATTGATTTGCAACGCCATGTAGATTATGTTCATTTCAACCCAGCCAAACATAGATTAGTGAATCAGGTAAAAGATTGGCCGCACAGCACGTTTCACAAGTACGTCACACAAGGTTTGATAGATGTTAATTGGGGTGGATTTGATGGGAAAGGTGTATATGGTGAATGATTTAGATAAACGGTGTGCAAATAAAAGGCAATTTGCACACCCTACGCTTGCTGAAATCGGCGAACATGGCGTGGGCTTAAGTGGTGGGCAGAAACAACGGGTGGCGATTGCCAGAGCCTTACTCAGACAACCCAGCATCCTCATCTTTGATGAAGCGGCCAGTAGCTTGGATGCACACACCGCTGAACAGTTTGCGCAGACCATTAACATGCTGAAAGGTAAAGTGACGATACTGTTCATCACCCACCAGATTCCTAAGGGCTTGCAGGTGGATGAGGCCATATTACTGGGTAAAGAAGAAAACCTACAAAGTAACAATCCACAAACTACGGAATCGCATAGAACGGAATGACTATATGAAAATAATCACTAATATAAGCTACACCAGCCTAATTTCTAAATGCTTACCGCAAGCTTCGGCGTATTTGCGTAACGTAGCTAGCGATGGCGAATGCTTACGACTACCCAGCGAAGCCTCAACCCGTGCTAATGCAGGCTGTGAAACGCCCATGCGCCCAGCCACCTCAGCTTGGGTGAGCCCAGCATTACGCCGTGCAGCCAATAACACATCCAACGCCGCAAACTCATCTGCCAGCGCCTCCCACTCAGCCCGAAAAGCGGGGCTTTGTAAATCACGCGCCAATGCGGCTTTATGCTCAAGCGGCACGGGCTTATATGGTAAATCCCAAGCCTCATCACTGATACCAACAGGTTTTTTAATCACAGTATCCATTTTTAACCTCCTTCAAACGTTTACGCGCCAACTGCAAATCAGCCGCAGGCGTTTTGGGCGTTTTTTTAATAAACACATGCAAAATTACAATTTGTTTTTGCACCAAAGTACAATACAACGCTCTGGCAATACCCTCACGCCCATGGGCGCGGATTTCAAACAAACCAGCACCCATCGCCCGCGTGTGCGGCAAGCCCAAATCAGCACCAAATTCAATCATGCGTTCAGTAATGGCGCGGTAAGAAGCCAAAATATCTTCAGGCCAAGCATCCACTTCTTGTTGCAGGCGTATATTAAAATAATGAATTTGATACATGACAGTAATTATAACAATCATGTTATAAAATGGCAAGCAACTAACAATAACGATTGGAGGATAGCCGCATGAAACCTAGCACCCACAACAGCCAAGCAAGCCAAACAAAACCATATTGGTTATTAGCACTTAGCTTGAGCTTAATGCTCATCACGCAAACGGCTCATGCGGATTTTAGGAAAGCCTTGGATGCTTACCAAAAGAGAGATGGCGACACGCTGCTTAAAGAGGTGAAAGATGCGGTGGATAAGAAAAATGATGATGGGTTGATGTTGCTTTTAAATGCCATACAACTTGATGAGCAAACCTCAAAAAAAACGTCATTCAATGATAATTATCAAGAGAAAATAGACCGTTCAAAAATGCTTAGCACGTTTGAAA
>JAKPIR010000032.1 GCA_029549705.1 Pseudomonadota bacterium
TCAGCACCGCGCAACGCTTTTGGGCGCGACCGTGACCGCATTATTCACTCAACCGCGTTTAGGCGCTTAGAATACAAAACGCAGGTGTTTGTCAATCACGAAGGTGATTTATTTCGTACTCGGCTCACACACAGCCTAGAAGTAGCCCAGCTCGCGCGCGGTATAGCGCGCACGCTAAATCTGCATGAAGATCTGACGGAAGCGATAGCCCTCGCGCACGATTTAGGCCACACACCATTTGGCCACGCGGGGCAAGATGCGTTGAACGCATGCATGAAAAACCATGGTGGATTTGAGCACAACTTGCAATCGCTACGCGTGGTAGAAAAACTGGAGCAGCGCTATGCTGAATTTGACGGGCTAAACCTCACCTTTGAAACAAGAGAAGGCATTCTCAAACACTGCTCAATTAACAATGCCAAACAGTTAGGTGACGTAGGCCAACGGTTTTTAGACAAAACAAGCCCAAGCCTAGAAGCGCAACTCACCAACTTTGCCGATGAAATTGCCTACAACAACCATGATGTTGATGATGGCCTGCGCTCTGGCTTAATCAGTATTGAGCAACTGAGCCAAGTAGAATTGTTTGCGAGCAATCAACAGTTAGTGGCAAAACAATACCCAAATTTAGAGCAGAAAAGGCTTATTCCAGAAACCATACGCCGCATGATTAACACCCTAGTCACAGATATATGCACGCAAAGCGCAAAAAACATTGCGCAATACCAGCCGCAAAGCATTGCAGATATTCGTAAGCTACCGCCGTTAATTAGCTTTAGCGCAGAAATTGCAGAACAAAATTACAAATTAAAGCAATTTTTACGCAAAAATTTATATCATCATTATCAAGTCAACCGCATGAGTGCAAAAGCCACACGCATTGTGCAAGAGTTATTTACCTGCTTTTATGAAAATACCGGGCTATTGCCAGATGAATATCAAGCATTTGCAAAAAATGACAAAGCACGCGCAGTGGCCGATTACATTGCAGGCATGACAGACCGCTTTGCCATACGTGAGCATCGCAGGTTGTTTGCGGTGGAAGAGCATTGGTAAAGATGAAGGTGATAACAATCGCGGATAAATCCGCTCCTACAGAAACGGACTATGTAAGAGCGAATTCATACACGACCAAACTTAAGTAAAAAAATGATACAGTCGGCGCCACATCAAAGCAGCTTGCGAAAAGGTCGTTACTCGCAAGAAAATCAAATCTATCATGTAATTAGTAACACAAAAAATAAGCAGAAAATATTTAACAACCTAATAAATGCACGTATCTTGGTGCAAAATATGATGCTACAAGACCAACTTGAACATACAAAAACGCTTGCATTTGTCGTTATGCCAAACCATTTGCATTGGCTATTGCAGCTTCAAGATACGGCAACATTAGCCAATGTGGTTAAAAATGTTAAGGCAAAAACCGCTCAAATGATAGGCCAACCCATTTGGCAAGCAGGATATTACGATCATGCAGTTCGTAAGGATGAAGATATACGAAACATCGCAAGATACATCATAGCCAACCCGATACGAGCAGGCTTAGTGAAAAAAGCTGGGGATTACCCACACTGGTACGCCATCTGGCTATAATGTATTAGTAAGAGCGAATTCATTCGCGACCAATCAATAATTAAATCTCACAATACTCATCGCGGATAAATCC
>JAKPIR010000301.1 GCA_029549705.1 Pseudomonadota bacterium
GGGTGATAATCGCGACAATAGTTCAGATAGCCGCGTTTGGGGTTTTGTGCCGGAAAAGAATTTAGTCGGTAAGGCATTTTTTATCTGGATGAATTTTGATCAAGGTTCTAGAATTGGCAATGCCATACAATAATCGCTTGCGTATTTGTGTAGTCACTAAATTTACAGGGAGGCTTTATGTTAAATAAAATTATTTTACAAAAAAAATCATTACAACCTTTAAAAAATCAGGTTGGTGCTACGCTGTTGGGCATGATGTTTGTGGGTGGCATGATTGTTTTTGTGGCGGTGATTGCCATGAAAATGTTTCCTGCCTATCAGGAGTATTTTTCAGTTAAAACCATTATTCGTGCAATGAAGCAAGAAGTGAGTAATATGAGTAAAAATGAAATTGCAACATCATTTGATCGTCGAGCAAATGTTGGCTATGTCACTGTAATTTCTGGTAAAGATCTGGAAATAGGTAAGAATGCGAAAGGTGAAACTACGGTTACTGCTAGGTATCGTGTGGTTACACCCCTCTTTGGCAATGTTAGCGTGCTCATGGATTTTGAGACATCTACTGACAGCAAGTTTTAATTCAAAGACAATATCATTTCTGCATGACCATACCGCTTTTAGCCAAACGTCTTAAACATCAATTCAATGATGCAACTCTGTTAAGTCAGGCGCTTACCCACCGTAGTTATAGCGGTAAAAATAACGAGCGATTAGAGTTTTTAGGAGATGGTGCACTCAATTTTATTATCGCCAACCAGCTGTATCAACGTTTTCCAGCACTTGATGAAGGTGATTTAAGTCGCCTACGTGCGCAGCTTGTGAAAGAGGCGACCATTTGTGAGATTGCGCTTTCATTGGGTCTAGGTGACGCGCTCAAGTTAGGGGAGGGTGAACTCAAAAGCGCTGGATGGCGTAGACCTTCGATTTTAGCAGATGCACTAGAGGCAATTATCGGCGCAACTTACCTAGATGGTGGATTCTCGGCGGCAGAAGCGCTTGTGCTAGATTTGTATACTGAAAAGCTTGATACGATTGACCCCAAAGTCATTGATAAGGATCCGAAATCCTTATTACAAGAGTTTTTGCAAAGTAAAAAAATTGCAGTGCCAGAATATGCCGTTGTACAGACCAGTGGAGAAGCGCATGCACAACAGTTTATTGTAGAATGTTTTATCCAAAAACTCGATATCCGTACGGTGGGTCAAGGCACCAGCCGTCGTATTGCCGAGCAACAAGCGGCACAACTCGCCATCACTGCCCTTGAAAAAATCAACATTGGAAAACCTAAAAAATGACAGATGTCAAAAGTACGATTGATTCAGGTGACACACAGCAAATCTCAGTAACACAAGGTGATTTTAAATGTGGTACCGTGGCCATTGTTGGTCGCCCCAATGTTGGAAAATCGACTTTGCTGAATCATATTTTGGGGATGAAATTAGCTATTACCTCACGTAAAGCACAGACCACGCGCCATCGTTTACTTGGTATTCACACAACGGATGATACACAGTTTTTATTTGTGGATACCCCTGGCTTTCAGCAAAAACATCTGAATGCGCTAAATAAAGGGTTGAACAAAACG
>JAKPIR010000305.1 GCA_029549705.1 Pseudomonadota bacterium
GATTTGAATTTCATAAAACTTCTCAATCGTTATCCAATGATTTAAAGAATACTTTAAAAAAACTAAATGTTATTTCAGAACGAACTGGTGAGCCATTACATATTACAGCCACAAGATTTCGCCGAACGTTAGGTACTCGTGCGGCTATGGAAGGACATGGAGAGCTTGTCATTGCAGAATTACTTGACCACACAGACACACAAAACGTAGGCGTTTATGTGCAAGCTACCCCTGAAATTGTTGAGAGAATTGATAGGGCGATGGCGTTGCATCTTGCACCGCTAGCTCAAGCATTTGCAGGTGTCATTATTAAAAGTGAATCTGAAGCGCGGCGTAAAGGTGAGCCTGAGAGTCGGATTTGTGACCCACGATTTGAGCCTTCGATGAAGCCTATGGGTAGCTGCGGAAAGCATGGTTTCTGCGGCGAATTAGCCCCAATTTCTTGTTATACCTGTCAAAGCTTCCTGCCGTGGTTGGATGGTCCACACGAAGCTGTTTTAAACCACTTAATTTCTGAGCGTGAGCGTTTGATGGTAGTAACCGACTCCCGAATAGCATCAGTCAATGATAGGACAATTTATGCGGTTGCAGAGGTAGTTCGGCGTTGTATTGAAATTAAAAGTGAAATGGGTGCGGCATAAATGGCTGAACTCATACTTTTCCAACCAAAAGCAGAGCTTGATGCTGCCCAAAACTTACGTGGTTTTATAGATTCATGTCGCACTGAGCTAACAGTGTTTGGGGTCGATTTGCCATTTGATGAAAATGTTTGGGATATTACCGATTCAATAAACTTAAAGGGCTTTGGCAACAATAGGCATAGATTGGTTTTCAGTAATCTGGAGACCGTTAATGAAAACTCTCCATCACCAATGTCCGAGCCATTCTTATCCTTTGCTAAAGCCTATTTTCGCTATATGCAAGGTTATAAGCCAATAAATGGCACTGGACCAAGGCTGGCAGCATTACGTGCTTTAGAGGCGGCATTACGAGAGTCTGGTGATGCAAATCCAGTTAAGTCTGACATCCATATTGTCAATCGAGCAGCCCAAATGATTGTGGAAAAATACACAGCCTCCGCCGCGTATAGAGTGGGTGGTCAACTAGAAATGCTTTCTGAATTTTTATGTGATAACAAACTAATCACAATTCCAGTTCGTTGGAGAAATTTTATTAAGCGGCCAGGTGACGCTGTAAGAGTTGGCAAAGAGTTTGATGAGCGCCGAAACGATAAGATGCCGACACAGGCGGCATTGGATGCTTTACCTGAAATATTTCTTAGAGCGGTTGAACCAATTGATGTGATTGTTAGTTCTGTTGCTGCGATGTTATGTGCTTCGCCAGACCGTATTAGTGAGGTAATGTCATTGCCTTTAGATTGTGAATTTAAGCAATTAAACAAAAAGACGGGGGTTGAAGCTTATGGGCTGAGGTGGTGGCCAGCAAAAGGTGCTGACCCGATGATTAAATGGGTAGTTCCATCAATGGCGAGCGTTGTACAAGAAGCTATTGCGAAAATCCGTAAAACTACAGATGAATCGCGCCGCATAGCAAAGTGGTATGAAAATCACCCTAATGAAATTTATCTCGTGAAAGAATGCGAGCATTTACGTGGGCAAGAGTTGCTAAACATGCAAGAGTTGACAGATATATTAGGACTTGCTGATAAGGGGAGTGCTCGAGCATGGTGCGCAAATAAATTTCTGGGAGTAAACGATTTAGTTCTATTTGCTGATGTCGAGAAAGAGATTTTAGCAATGTTACCTAGTGGTTTTCCAATTATGGATAAAGTGACAGGTTGTAAATACAGCGAGGCCTTATTTGTTGTTAGAAAAAACGAGTTGGGTAGTTATCGCGGAACAAACAATTGTGTGATTGAATCAATTAGTACCAACCAAATAAACTCAGCACTTGGTGGAAGGGTGGAGCATGGTTTTCAATCAGTATTTACTCGTTTCGGGTATGTGGAACCTGATGGAAGCAATATCAACATCACTACACATCAATTTAGACATTATCTGAATACCTTGGCGCAAGCAGGTGGGTTAAGCCAAATCGACATTGCAAAATGGTCTGGTCGAAAAGACATCAAACAAAATGCTGCTTATGACCATGTAACACCGGGTCAAATGATTCGGAAAATTCGTGATGCTATCGGCGATGAAAATCTCATGTTTGGACCATTAGCAGAATTAGGAAAAAAGACGCTGATACCAAGAGATGAGTTTGCTAGATTACTAGTGCCTACAGCGCATACTACGGAGCTAGGATATTGCATTCACGACTATACGATGTCACCGTGCCAAATCCACATGGATTGTATCAATTGTAGCGAGTTGATTTGCATTAAAGGTGATGCTGAAAAAGAGCGAAGATTACGTCAGCAGTTTGATGAGGCACAAGTTTTAATGCAACAAGCTGAGCAAGCATCAAAAGAGCAGTATTTTGGTAGTGATAGATGGCTAGACCATCATAAAGCTACTGTTGAGCGGCTTTCAGAATTGCTTTCAATTATGGATAACCCAAACGTTCCTGATGGAGCAGTAATTCAGTTGTCTCCGCCTAAAACTTCTGCACAGTCAATTAGTATGCCTAAAAAACTAAATAAGCCAGCTAAAACTATCACCAATATAAAACAGGAAATAGGACTAAAAAATTCGGAGGGTTTTAATTGAAACAAGTTAGAGCAAAAAATCTTGATGATGCTGGTATTAAGGCTATTGTTGGTATTTTGGATGGCTGGTATGGGAAGCTGACTTGGGATTTACTGATTGATGCAATTAATCTTCGCACGCACAATAAATACACTCGGCAGACTTTACACAAGCATGAGCGTATCAGAAATGCGTTTGAGTTGCGTAAAATGGAGATTACGAAAGGTGAATCAGCAACACGAACTGTTACTTCACCTGAATTACAAAAAGCACTTGAGCGTATTGCTAGGTTGGAGGTGGAAACCAAGCGCCTTGAATCAGAAAATACACAATTATTAGAGCAGTTTGTTAGGTGGGCTTATAACGCCAATGCTAGAGGCTTAGATTCAGATTTACTGAATAAGCCTTTACCACCAGTAAATCGAGGGCAGGTAAAATCCAAATAGCAAAATTTAAATGATAGCAATGTTGACGCGCATTTAAAATTGACCAGTGCGTGCAGGTTTTTTGTTAACTTGGAAGGTACCAAAGCCTACTAACGCAACATTGTCACCTGCTTTTAATCTATCTCCCACTGTGGTGATAAAAGCCTCCAATACACGTGCAGCATCTGCCTGCGTTACCCCTGACAAAGAAGCTAAATTGGAAATTAATTCTGATTTGTTCATACGACCCCTTAAAGATTGATTTTATTGTTGAGTACACTAGATACGGTTTAAGTTATTGCTGTCAGTGACAATATATGACGGACTAGAAATGCGTCAATATTTTTATAATTTACTTTAAGTTAATAGCCCATTGGCGGCTATTACTCTGCCAAAAGAAGGTGACTTAATTCGAGATTGTTGGACTTAGGTTTATCTAAAAGGCGAACTCTGGCGCGTTTTTATAAGTTCTTTTGCTAATTCACTAAAACTGTCATCAATACGCGAGACGATGTTATTGACATCCCGCAATTCCTCAATAATTTCTTTAAGTTGAGTATTAATGCATTCTAAA
This sequence comes from Pseudomonadota bacterium, assembly GCA_029549705.1. Lineage (GTDB taxonomy): Bacteria > Pseudomonadota > Gammaproteobacteria > Burkholderiales > Methylophilaceae > Methylotenera. Next base: position 3,654 of record JAKPIR010000305.1, read on the forward strand.
TGCTCTAAAACAACCTGTCCCATCTCTTTTGTCATTAAAGCATCCTTTGTGATTTGCTAATTACATTATCTACCGCTTGCCATTGCCAATATACTACTTAATACCCCATATCTGCCACCACCTCACCTATAAAAGCAGGTCTATTAATTGATAGTGAAGGTAATAGACTAAACATCATACGAATCTCGCCCACAATGGCATCGGCAATTCTCTCATCAGATTTTGAGTAAAAGTCAGATGATACGCACACATCAAAATAATAGGGCTGAGGTAATTGCTTAGCGACATGATATAGCACCAAGCAGACAAACGAGTGTACAGCTACAGTTAAATCCATCCAATAGGTGGAGCCTCTATTCTTGGGCATAACGTATATTTGGTTAAGGTTCAAATTCATCATGACTTCGCCCTTACTTTTGGATAGACTCAAAGTAATGTCATAAAAGGCGACGACCTGATTATTCTCTTCAATCGTTAAAACTGAATTGCCCCGACTCCACTAGACACTTTCTTGCCTGCTGAAGTATTGCCTTTCAAATTCTACTGGAGAAAGCCGATTTGCGTAACTATGTCGGCGTTTCGGGTTATAAAACATTTCGATGTAATCAAATATATCCTGC
>JAKPIR010000327.1 GCA_029549705.1 Pseudomonadota bacterium
CACCCCTTCCCATCTCGAACAGGGCCGTGAAACGAACCAGCGCCAATGATAGTATGCTTTTTGCATGCGAAAGTAGGTCACCGCCAAGCTATTTATTTATACTAAATAACCTCCCTTGTGGAGGTTTTTTAGTTTTAAGGCAACAAAAATCCCAATAAAAATATTGGGATTTTTGTTTATCTAGTGTCAACTAGCATTTTGATTTGTTAAAAAATCACGATTAAAAATTAAGCCAGAGCCATTTTTTCTAGCGTTTTTCTGTCTGTGATTTCGATGTGACCACGCCCTAAAGATACTGCACCTTTTAGTTCTAGTCGTTTTAGTTGGCGACTCACCACTTCACGCGCCGTTCCTAGCTCATCGGCAATTTGTTGGTGTGTGCGGGTAATCGTGGCGTTGTTGGCATCAAGTAGCACTTTGGCTAAGCGTGCATTAAGGCTATGAAATGCGACTTCATCAAGTAGCACAATTAAGTCGCTAATGAGTGCGCCGTAATTGGTCATGACAAATTTTCGAAATACTGCTGAATCAATCATGAGTTGATGAAAGGCATTTGCTGGGATCAGGACATCTCGTATGGGTTCTTCAACTATAGTTGAAGCCGGGTAATCGCTGTCCCCAAGTAAACACGTGGTGGTGATGACACAGGTTTCACCCGCCCCTACTCGATAAAGCAAAATTTCTCGCCCACTGGTCGACATTTTGTAAACACGCGATTTGCCAGCGAGACGCATCACGTAAGCGCCACAGGGCATGCCTTCACGATAGCCTATGGTGCCAATTGGCGCTTCAACGATGCGCGCGAATTTTGCTAAAATTTCTTTTGCATGCTGATCTAGCTGTGCAAGTTCTGGAAATAGCGACAACCATTCAAGACTGCTTTGTATCATAACGTTAAAATACCTTATAAAATTACTTGGTTATATATTTTAGCCTGAATATATTGTAATTAGTGAGTTTTTGTGTCGGATTTTTTAAGGCTTAATACAAACCCAGTTCAGCCCTGCATCAACGTTTCTTCAGGGATACCACACATTCGATTTGCAGGCACAGCGATATCAATGAGCCTAGGTTTTGGCAAGTTTAGGCTACGCATAATTTGCACGAACTCCTCTAATGATTTGCCTGCTAAGCGCGGATTAATAGCTTTTTCTTGGCCAATACAACTGACGCGACGACCTTGATAATCATGGCCGGGGTAAACCAGCGTTTCATCGGGCAGGGTAAACAGTTTATTGATGATGCTATTGTATTGTGACTCAGCGCTTCCGCCCTGAAAATCTGTTCTGCCGCAAGCGTTAATCAGCAACGCATCGCCTGTAAACAATCTATCGCGCCATAAAAAAGAGGTGCTGCCAGGCGTGTGGCCGGGGGTGGAGATGACGAGAATTTTTTCACTTGCAAATGTAAGGACATCGCCATCACTCAATTGTAAATCTGCGGTTTGCGCGCCACATGCACTAGCAACTGCAGTAAGCGCAGCAGTTTTTTGTCGTAGTTTTCCGCCACCTGTGATGTGGTCGGCATGTACATGTGTTTCAAGTGAATATTTGAGTGAACATTGATGCTGTTGGAGTAAATTTAAATATGCCTCAATATGCGTATCTACAGGATCAATCAGCACGGCTTCACCAGCATCAACATCTGCGATGAAATAGGTGTAGGTTGAAGAGTCTGTGTCAAAAAGCTGTTTGAAAAGCATCGTACGCTCACTTTCTGTCATTTAATTGGCATGATTACAATACACTAAAAACAATGGAATATACTTAACAATAAAATATAATGTATTTATATAAAATATTATAGTATATAATGTTTGAGACTAGCTAATGCATTCAAAAAAATCGACATGACACTAATTGAAGATATCAACTTTGAGGAACTTCGTGAATCTGCGGATAAAGCCTGCAATTTAATGCGTGTGATGGCCAATGCTGATCGTTTAATGTTACTGTGTCAGCTATCTCAGGGTGAAAAATCGGTAAGTGAATTGCAGGATTTACTCAAAATTTATCAGCCTACTCTTTCACAGCAACTTACGGTGTTACGCGAGGCTGAATTGGTTGCAACGCGACGCGAGGGTAAAAATATCATATACCGAATTTCAAGCCAGCCAGCTTTAGCGGTAATGCAGGTGCTAAGTCAGCAAATTTGCCATATTTAAACGGCCATATTTTAACGAGAGGATGCCTCATGACGATTCAAATCAATCAAATTAATCAGCAATTTAGCACAGCCCCACAAATCAGCGCCGAGGATATTGCAGAAATTGCACAACTAGGCTTTAAAACCCTTATCAATAATCGACCCGATCATGAAGTGGGCGAAGCACAGCCGGATAGTGCCTCATTAAAGGCGGCGGCTGAAGCAGCTGGATTAGCCTATGTGTACATCCCAGTGATTCCAAACAATATTCAGGCGGACGAAGTGAGCGCTTTCGCCAAAGCGTTTTCAGCATCTGAAAAGCCAGTTTTGGCTTTCTGCCGCACAGGAAATCGTGCAGGTAAGCTTTATGAATTAGCCTTAGGCGGCGCTTAATTTGTAATCTGTGAAGCTAGTTAAAACCTCAAGCGAGAGCTAGGCGGATGTTAGACCCGCTCATCATTTGTATTTTATTGGGGCTTTTTGTTGGCTTTGTTATGGCGCTTACAGGAGCCGGAGGTTCCATTCTCGCTGTGCCGTTGCTTGCATTTTGCTTAAATTTAAGCTTGCTACAGGCCGCCCCTATTGGCCTGATTGCGGTCACCTTTGCGGCTACCATTGGTGCCATACATGGTTTGCGTGCGGGCATCGTGCGCTATAAGGCTGCTACACTCATGGCAGCTTTTGGGGTGTTGTTTGCACCACTTGGCGTTTGGCTTGCGCATCGCCTGCCAAATCAATGGCTCAACTTGATTTTTTCGGTTGTGCTTATGGTTGTGGCGTGGCGTACTTGGCGGCAAGATCTTGCTACCCCGGCCATGGCAGAAGACAAATCATCGCTTGCCTGCGCAGTGAACCCGACAACCTCGAAATTATTCTGGACGGCATCATGCGCTAAAAGGTTGATAGCAGTCGGCGGCCTTTCCGGATTTTTATCAGGCCTGCTCGGTGTTGGCGGCGGATTTGTTGTTGTGCCAACACTGCGCAAGTTCAGCAATTTGGGGTTAGACGCGATTGTGGCTACTTCACTTGCCATTATTGCCTTGGTGTCGGCGGTAAGCGTCGCCAGCTATCTGTTGCACGGAGCAATTAACTGGCTAATCGGAATTCCTTTTATGTTGGCGACCGCCTTTGGCATGCTCGCTGGCCGCACGCTAGCTGGCAAATTATCAAGTCAATACACGCAACGCAGTTTTGCAGTACTGGCTTGGCTGATAGCTACAGTGTTGATTTATCAGTGGGCAAAAATCATGTTGTTTGGCAACTAATATAGCTAAAAATATCGGCCTAAAAATCTTAAATAATAGGCTTGATTTGGCGCAACCTTTTTCGATGCTCTGCAAGCCTTGTAAATAAAGGCTCGCAGAGGAGAAAATTTTTCTCGATGCATTATTCCATTAAACGTTTGATCATTTCAAGTCCAAAACCAACGCCAAAACCGTTAATGTCGCTTTGCACAGCGCCCAAGCCATCTTTACGGTTATAGGAGGATAAATCCGTGTGTAGCCAGGCGATGTCGTTATCAATAAATTTGCCTAAAAAACGCGCGGCGTGAATATGATCGCCACCGCCTTCAAGTGTGCATTGCTTGATGTCGGCAATGTCGCTGTCTAAATCGCTGTCGTAGTCGTCATCATAGGGAAAAGCCACAATGCGCTCGCCCGCCGCCGCACCAGCACCAACAGCCATGCAAGCGAGCTCAGGGCGGTTGGCAATCACGCCACTCATACGGTCAGCCAGTGCTGTTTGCATGCTGCCAGTAAGTGTCGCAAAATCCAAAATCGCGCTGGGCTTTTTGCGCGATGCGAGTGTGAGGGTGTCGGCCAGCACCATGCGGCCTTCTGCATCAGTATGGATGATTTCAATCGTCATGCCGTTGAGTGCCTTGACGACGTCATTTTGTTTGTAGGCAGCCGGGCTAATGTGGTTTTGTGCAATGGCTAACCAGCAGTCAAGTTTTACGGGCAATTTTTGCAAAGTGGCAGCTGCTAAAATGCCAAGCGCCACCGCGCTGCCGTTCATGTCTTCGTGCATGCCGTGCATATATTTTGCAGGTTTCAAATTGTGTCCGCCCGTGTCAAAGCAAATCCCTTTGCCAACCAGCGCAATATGTTTTGCTGCATTTTTCGAGTCATAGGTCAAATGAACAATTGCTGCGTCTTGCGGCGCGCTGCCTTGCCCCACAGCATAAAACGCCCCTGCACCCATTTCTTTAAGTGTTGGCATATCAAACTCTTCCCAATCCAAGCCATATTCGCTCGCGAGGGTTTTAATTTTTTCACGATAATCCATTGGCGTGAGCTCATTGGGCGGCAGCATGGTGAGGTGGCGGCAAAGCGTGTTGCCTGCCACGCGCGCATGAGTGTACGCATAATCATGGTCTTCTTGCCAGCCGTAAATATGGATGGCTTTAAGCGGCGTATGTGGATGTTCTTTTTTGCGACTCGGCAGTTCGGCGGCATTGACAGTAGCTACATAGTAAGCCGCGCACGCATTTGCCTTGCGCTCTGCTTCCGGGCCAAATACGCATAGCGCTAACTGCTCGGGCTGTTCTGTTAATAATGGTTTTATCGCCTTGCGAAGCAA
>JAKPIR010000335.1 GCA_029549705.1 Pseudomonadota bacterium
AGTTGCCGGTGCCGGTGCAGGCGTTTTTTACATCTATCATTTCCAGCGTCCAGCCGCCATCGGCTTTTACCGCATTGTTGTACCAACTGCTGCTGTACGATACCGCATGCATCACACTGCCATTGGGTGCCAGCAGCATGAGCTCATCTGCATCGTTGCTCAAACTGGGAAAACTGGTGACACTGATGGTGCGGCCAAACACACTCAAACCTGCAACTTGTGAAGCGGTGCACACTACCACACAACTATCGGGTGCCAATACCAAAGAGGGCATGGCACCACTGGCAGTGCTGCCGGGTTTTTGCAACCGAAATCCTTGCAGGTTGATGGCCGTTGAAGAAGCATTGCGAAGCTCAATCCACTCCGCATTGGGCAAGCCTATTTGTGGCGTTGGATCGGCCATTATTTCTGATATCACAATACTGTAACGAGACTGTGCCAAAATGTTTTCACTGCAAACGATTGTGCAAACGATGACCAGCAACAGCCATGGGAATTTTCCTTTCATAGTCCGTATGAAAATAGCACACTTAGGTATATTCAATTTTAAATTTTGATTGCCTGCTTATGTCCATCACCAAGCCCCGCTTATCGTTTTGGCAAATCATCAACATGAATGTCGGGTTCTTCGGCATTCAATACAGTTTTGGTTTGCAACAAAGCGCCGTCAATCCCATCTACGATATGCTGGGTGCCAGTCCTGATGAGATACCACTGCTCAACCTCGCCGGTCCTATGACGGGCTTGCTGGTGCAGCCCATCATTGGTGCTCTCAGCGATAAAACCTGGAGCCCTCGTTTTGGCCGACGCAAGCCGTACTTTTTTATTGGCGCCATCATGTGTAGTCTGGCGTTGTTTCTCTATCCGTTTAGCAGCAGCTTGTGGATGGCCGCAGGTTTGCTCTGGATTTTAGACGCCGGCAACAACACCGCCATGGAACCTTATCGTGCTTTTGTGGCCGATAAACTCGATGTATCGCAACAGCCCACAGGCTTTCAGGCACAAAGTTTTTTCACCGGCTTCGGGCAAACATTGGCCAACCTGTCGCTCTTCATTTTTCCCATGATTTTTGTAGGCACCACAGGAAAACTACCTACCTGGGTGTATGCCTCATTTTTTCTGGGAGCGGTGTGCAGCATCGCCTCCATTTGGTGGAGTGCCCGCACCACACCGGAGATACCACCTACTGAAGAAGAATTGGCACACATGAAAGCAACACCGCTCAATGTATTCTCTCCTTTTGTAGAAATTATCAGCGCCATTAAAGACATGCCCCGCATCATGTGGCAGCTGGCATTGGTGTATTTGTTTCAGTGGTATGCTTTGTTTTGCTACTGGCAAAACAGCAGCAAGAGTATTGCACAATCCGTGTTTCATACTTCGCCATCCGAAAATCCAACCTTGTATGAAGAAGCGGTGAGCTGGACAGGCCTGGTAAATGGCTGGTACAATATTGTTACGTTTTTGTCGGCCTTTGCATTGGTGTGGTTTGCCAAAAAATATTCGCCCAAGCTGGTGCATTTTGCCTGCCTCATTTTGGCTGGCATTGGTTTTCTCGCTTTTCCTTTTATTGAAAATAAATACCTGCTTTTTCCTGCCATCACCGGTTTTGGTATTGGCTGGGCCAGCATGATGGGTATTCCTTACCTGATGGTGGTGAGCAATATTCCGAAGGAACGCTACGGCGTGTACATGGGTATCGTCAATATGATGATCGTTATTCCGATGATTTTGCAAAACATCACGTTTGGTTATGTGCTCAAACATTTTTTAAACAATGATCCGGGCAAAGCCATAACGCTGGCGGGCGTGTTGTTGCTACTGGCTGCTGCTGCCACATTGCTCATGAAACCCAAACAACCAACCGGCGAAATCGTATTGACAGCTGGCGGCGGTCATTGATTCATCTTTTACATGTCGCCATGAAAAAATCATTTTTCACTTTGTTGCTGATGGGTGACACATAGCCGTTAT
>JAKPIR010000353.1 GCA_029549705.1 Pseudomonadota bacterium
GCTGCCAGTCACGCCGATGAAAAAGCCCAGCCAGGTATTTACATCCTAGAACCTGTGGCGGGGGCGCAGGTGGGGATGCGGATTCATTAACTACCTTGATGCTGAAAATAGGCCTTTGTGGATGAGGGATCAGGCGCTTGATCTACAAAACTTTCAGAATACCAAACTGTGCGAAACAAGATGCCGCCAAGGTGGTTTATGCTGGCATAAGCACGGTATTGGACGACAGCTGGCAGCAAATGCAGCGTTGAAACAACGCCAACTAAGTTTGAGTGTGTTCTAGCCGATGGCAAGATAAAACGGGCTTTTACTTATGCTAGTATTGATCGCTATCGATGTAACACCTTTACAGAAGAAAACTTTTCGTAACGATTGGCCTTGTCATCTTGACATATCAATCGACTTTGATTCTTTCGACGCATTTCCCCTTGGCATATGTCGCAAATTTTTCACTCAACCCTGCGGGATCACGCGCCAGTCACCGTTGGCGCTAACCGCATGTTGGCGTTGAAAACAAATATGCAAACAGAATATCTTGCCTTCAGGGGGGGCTGCAAAAGCCTATTTCTTCATTGTAAGGACAACGAAGCAAACCATAGAACAAAAGCTAGTCAGCAGTCTATGATTTCCTGCGTGGCTGTGTTCTTCTCGATGGCTAGGTTTTGCCGATGCTCCTTAGGAGCATCGGCCTATAGAGTGATGGTTCTACTAGGGCTATACCTAACATCAAGTCTTGCTTTGGCAACACCAGTCACCGTCGCTGGGTTCGCTTTCGCTGGTGAATACAAATCAGCCGCTGCACGCTTTCCATATACATTCAAACTTTTCGAACGCCAAAAGTCTACTGGCGATGCTCGAATGACTTTCTCAAACTTGGTCATCGAGCGGTCTAAAGAAGTAAAAAATCCTAGATTGGAGTTTTTGCCTGGTGCCATGGTAAATCTGAAAGACGGCGATCAAGCATTGATGGCCGTCTTAATGCTGACGGGCGAGACTGTATCGGTAGAGGACTTTGGCACTTATCACAAGATGTTCGTTAACTTGCGTGGTGATGCGTTGATCTTTGATTACAAAGCACAGACAATCTTGCGGAGTTGCCCAGTAAGCGTCGTTCTCTTTGATGCAACACCGACCAGACCATCTGAGAGTCGTATAACTGGTTTTGTTGATGACTTGATCCGCAGGAGTGATGGCAGAGGCTTGGTGACGCAATTCACGCGTTGCTTAGAAAGAACAGACCTTTCGGCGCTTGGTACGCATACTGTTCAAGTTCGGAGGGGAGAGGTTGCGCCAGAAGCACTCGCACTTCTGCCTGATGCGCTAAGAATGAATCCAGCGACAGTTGAGGCGATGCTTGCCGATGGTCTCGGGTCGATATTGTCTGCGAAAGCTGGGGTTTCAATGCTGCCAAGCAGTATTGGGCACGCTGTAGGAGGTGTGATGACTATGCGCCTCGAAAATGGTGATGACTATAAGCTCAAGCTTGGTGAGGGTGATTATGTTTTTGATGTTAAATTAAATAAACTTGCCAAAATAAAGACTGGGGAGAGCAATGTTGGAGTCTCTTATGTTTATGGCGCCTACATCCATTTGCGATTTACTGAACCTACGCTCAATACTGTATTTATTGATACCGATTTAAAAAATGGTGAAGTTGCTGTCATCCCAGTAGGCCAAGTCACTGGGGACGATTTTTCAGCATACCAAGACGCTGTACGAGGCGTCTTTCTGAAATTATCGGACGCACTTTTAGAGCCTGGATCAAAATGGATCACAACCTCGGCGTCTGCCAAGGATATAGAAGCTCAACTCAACTCCGCGAGGACAATTTTAAACAAATGCAAATGAAAAAAATAGCTCTTCTAATCACCACATTGTTGCTGCCTGTAGTGGCGCTAGCCCAAGTCGTACAAGTAAAAGGTGTCGGCACAGTTTCTTATGTAGGAAAAGCGTCGCCAGAGATTAAGGGTAAAGCATATGTCAAAGCGCAGATGGCCGCTATAGAGCGCTATTTTGCAGAAAGCGGAGAGGCCGATTCAGAGAACTTTGATGGTGTTAAGTCAAAAGTCGAGGCCGATATAGATAATTATCTGCTTGGGACTGCCATTTTAAATGAAGAAGACTTGACGAACTTCAGCAAATACACTGTTGCGGTACGAGTTGATCTTAATGTCACGAATCTCAAGAGGGTGATTCGTGGGGCAAGTACCGTTGCAAAGACGCATGGCGGAGCCAAGTCTCAGCTTGTGTATCTTTTTGTGGGGCGTGAAGCTGATACCGTTCGATCGTTTGACGACAGGGTGTTTAAGCGCGTCGATGCCTCTGCGAGTGGCACAAAGAAAAATTTTTCGGTACAGGTAGAGAGTGGTGGCAGTACAACTCGTAAATCTGATAATGTGACATACAAGATTTTGCCAATGTCAAATTACACAACTGCAATTACGAGTGTTTTCTCACAAGGTGGTTTCATTGTTGTCGACCCTGCCTACGCCATTGGCGATAAAGAGTTTAAAACTGTCACCAAAGATTTTTCCTCTGGTAATGACCTAGCGCCTGCAACGATGAGGTCAGTTGTTGGTACATTGAGGGGGCAACAGGTTCCTTATTTGGTGTTGGCTACTCTTGATGTGGATGCCCCGTCGCAAGATATGGCAACCGGATTGCCGCGAGTTGCGGTAACTGTAACTGCACGAGTGCTTGATTTAACCAACCAGTTCCCCAGAGAGGTGGCGTCTGTGCCGGCAGTTCAATACTTTGGCATGGGGCAAACCAACACAGATGCGACAGTGAAAGGCCTGAAGGATGCCTCACTTGCGGCAGCGCGCGAGGTGGTGAGCAGACTTAATGCAGCCGACATTCGTTAACAAGGGTTTGTGATTGAAAGTCACACTTTAGGCGCGTTGAATGCCGACGCTGCGTGCTTAAATTATATGAGTCGGATAGGGTATTAAAGATGAAAAATAAATTTGCAGCTGCAGTAGTGGCTATAGTAATGACAACTGTCTCTAGTGTGTCTTATGCTCAATTCGGTGGACTGGGGGGGGCAATCGCTGGAGCACTTGGTGGTGGCGGCGGCAATGCCAAAACAGGGGTTACCGCTGAAAGTATTGTTAAAAATTATGTCGATTCGACAGGAAGCGTAATGCAAGCTGATGCGCAGTTTCTCAAGGCACTCGGACTCAAGGAGCAGGCTGAGAAAGCTGAGCTGGCCGCCAAGAATTTAACATCTGGTGCGACCGCATCAGGTCTTTCAGATGCTTCAAAAATACAGTCGGAAAGTAGCAAGCAAATTGCGGCAGCGATGGAGTCCCAACAAGGTGCACTAAGTGCCGAGGGTAAAAAGCAATTTGCCAAGGGTTTAGTGCATCTCGCTACGGGTATCCATGGTTATGTCAGCATGAGTTCTGACATACAAGGCTTTACCCCCGACTTTTCATCTGTCGGTTCAAGTGCAACCGCTGCCGTTTTCGTTGTCAAGTCCTTACCGAGCACTGTTATAAATATGAAAACAACCTTGAAGCGAGCGATAGACTTTGCTAAAGCAAACAAGATTGCTATTCCTGCTGATGCTACTAGCCTGCTTTGATGATCTGTCTTAAGGGAACCTCTAAAAACCCCGGAAATCCAGGAGTTGACACTTGCAACTCATTGATTTTATTGGGGCTTTTTTTTGGAAATTGATGTTTTTAGAGGTTCCCTAAACTTGGGAGAGTTTTGCAAATTGTGCAGGTAAATATTGTAAAATTTATCTAAAGCACAACGCAATGAGTAGCAAAATATTGCTACTCAAATGTATATAGCAGAATAATAAAATTTGCAAATAAAATATCATGGCAACACTGTGTATGGAGGAGGATTTATGAAATTTCGATTAATATATATTGCAACTTTGTTTTTATCGACATCGGTCCATGCTGTTTTGAGTGTTATCCCAGAAAATATGCAGAATAATGGGGTGGTTTGTAATATTGATAACAGTAAAGGCCAAACACTTATAAATGATAATCGCTTAATAATTAATAAAAAATGGTATGCATTAAATAATGAAATTACCACATCAAAAAGCGCATCATGGTCGGGGCGAGATGCAAGCATTAATGTGTTGTTCTTTTTGTCAAAAGGTGGAAAATTGCCGGACTATGGAGAGTCTGTTAAAGGTACTCTAATTGTTTCATTTGGCGATAAGGTTTACAAATATGATGCACAGTATATTTGTTATGGCGACATCTGAAAGTTTGTTGTGTTGAAGAGTTTAGAAAAATCCAAATTTATCGCTGGGACGAGTGCTTGTTCACCTTAAGTTGCGAAAGTGAATCTTTGAAAACTTTAAACAACAAATATGACGATTAATAAAACCAATAATCTGTACGAGAGAATCGAACACTAAAGAAAGCCTTAAGAGGTATCTTACGATAGATGAGCTATGTATACATCATCTTATTGCTGAAATCTCTTTTAAAGATGGATTTTTGTAGAAATTTCGGATTGTTGAAAATTGTGATCAAGTAATACTTTAAGGATACTCATGAATCAGAGAATGGAACCTGGAGAGGTTCAAAAAAAAGGTACTATCACCAAATGCCCTAGCTGCGGCGCTCAAGTGGCTGCATTCGCATCTTCTTGTGGTTCTTGTGGCCACGAGTTTGCTGATATTGATGCCAATAGAACAATCACTATGTTAGTGAATCGCTTCGATGAGATTGAAAGAGAGGTGGAGCAGAAAGGGCTTGGTGGAAGTAGGAGACTTAAAGAGATATTAGAAAAAAAAGCTAGGGTTATTCGCGATTTTCCAATTCCGAATGCAAGGGAAGACTTGCAGCAGTTGATGTACTTCATACAACCAAAAATTGTCGAGAGCGTTAAACCCGATCCAAATATTGAAGACTGGCGAGCAAAATTTTCAGAAGTATTAATTCGAGCAAAAAAAGCCTACCAAAATGATTCAAGTGCACTTGAAGAATTCCAACGCATTGAGGCGTCCCTGACAAGCTCGATAGCGGATAAGTTAAAAATAAAAATTAAGCGCAACCCTTTGTTCGTATTGCTTTTGTTAGGGGTCGCCACTCTTAGTTTATTTGGTTTTGTTGGGTCACAAATTAGCCAGTACAAAATTCGACAATGTGAAAAAAAATATGAACAAGGCTCCAATGCGGAGCAAAAACGCCTTGAATCTTTATTTTCTTCGGTTGAAACTCAATTAAGAAATAAAAAATATGCGGAAGCAATGGCCTCTGTATCAAAAATTAGATGGGAATACCAAAACCCAGGTTGCAAGGTTTCAGAAAATCAACAGAGCGTAGCTACTTGGGGTGAAAAGCGATTTGAGTTGTCTGCTCTTATTCAAAATGGTATGGATATTGAAGCGGCAGAAAAAACTGCGGAGGCAGAGCGTCAATTGGCGGAAAAAAATGCTGAGGCAAATCGCCAGTTAGCAGAAAAACAAGCCGAAGCCAAAAAAGTTGCAGAGCTTGCCCACATTCAAGCTGGAAAAGCACGGGCTAAAGCAGCCGCAGTCCAGAAAGCGGAAACGGATAAGAAGTGGTAAAAGTGATCGGATAGATCAGCTTGCCGAAATTGCATGAACATCAATACTAATGAAATATAGGAGAAGTGGGTAATGGCACTATTTGGCAAGAAGTCTGAAGGTGGCTCCATGGATGTGATTCGCTGTGATGAAGAGAATTATTTAATTTGGAAATGGCGACCAACAGGCACGGCTAACAGTACTAGCAAGGAAAATTCCATTCGATGGGGAAGTAGTCTTAGGGTGAAAGACGGCGAAGTGGCTGTCTTTGTGTACAAGCAGAACGATGGACTAATGCAAGAATTCATCGAAGGGCCATTTGATGAAACCATTAAGACGGCGAATTTTCCAGTCATATCAAACCTATTAGGACTTGCGTTTGCGGGGCAGTCGCCATTTCAAGCTGAGGTTTATTTTATTAATTTGGCGGGAAATCAAAGATTGCCATTTGGAGTGCCATACTTCGATGTGTTTGATCCTCGTTTTCAGGATTTTCCAGTAAGGATGTCATCTCGAGGTTCCATTGTTTTCAATATTACTGACTATAAAGCTTTCATTAAACTCCATAGGCTTGTTAATTTTGATTTCGAGCAGTTCAAAATTTTAGTTCGTGATGCAGTTGCGAAATACATTAAGGGCGTCATAACAAATTTACCTTTAGAGCATGGAATGCCCGTCCTGCAAATTGAGCGAAAATTACTAGATATTAATGCCATTGTTGCGCCAAAAATAGCTGAAGCATTCGCGAACGACTTTGGTGTAAACATGCTGCGTTTTGATTTGGATACCATCGAGGTCGATAAAGAGACGCGTGAGTATTCCGAATTGCGCAGTATCACCGCTGACCTTGAGGTTAGGATGCGTACCGAGCAAAATGAGATAAATATTAAAAATATTCAAGATTCGCAGGCTATCAACGCGGAAAATACTGCAGAGACAATGCGTATTCAGCGTGAAGCAATGGCTAAATTTCAGAGTCTACAGACTGAATCGCAATTCATTACGGCGCACCAAATCAATCAACAGACCGAAGTGCTGAAGACGGCCGCTGAGGGGTTAGGTTCAATGGGCGCACTGAACGTTAGTGGTGGAGGGAGTGGAGACGGCTTTAATCCCATTGGGATGATGACGGGCCTGGCAGTCGGAGGTGTTATGGGGGGACAAATTGCCAACATGATGCAGTCCTCAGGAGCAAGTATTGAAAATCGACAAAATACACCTCCTCCACCCCCACAGATTCAGTACAACATAAGTATCAACGGGCAAGCGACAGGTCCCTTTAACTTGGTTCAGTTGCGTGAAATGGCACTGAGCGGCCAGATTACTCCTGCAGCGCATGTCTGGAAGCCGGGGATGGCCGCATGGGAGGTC